>NZ_MOWM01000093.1 GCF_016082275.1 Variovorax sp. E3 | reverse complement strand
GGCGCCCACGGCTTTGCCATAACGCGCGAGATGCGCGCTGGCTCGCGCTGTGGATGGCCTTCGACGACATCGTGCGCGTGGCCGCGCTCAAGGGCCGCGCGAGCCGTGCGCAGCGCGTGCGGCAAGAGGTGCGCGCCGGCGACGACGACATCGTGAAGGTCTACGACCACTTCAAGCCCGGCGCCGCCGAGTTCGCGGCCTTGCTGCCGCCTTCGCTGTCGCGCCGCGTCACCGCGTGGGACCGGGGCCGCCAGGCGCGCGGCCGCGAGCCGTGGGCGCTGCCGCTGAAGGTGGGCAGCCACTCGGTGTTCGGCATGGCGTCGCTGCGGCTGCTGGCGTCGCTGCGCTGGCTGCGCCGCCGGGGCAGCCGCTTCGCCGAGGAGCAGGCGCTGATCGAACGCTGGCTCGCGGCCGTGGAAGCCGGCACGCGCGAAGGCTGGGCACTGGGTCACGAACTGGCGCTGTGCGGCCGGCTCATCAAGGGCTATGGCAGCACCAACGAACGCGGCAAGCACAACCTGCTGCATGTGATCGACGAGCTGGCCGGCCGCACGGCCTTGCCGGTGCAGGCGCGCGCCACCGCGATTGCCGCCGCCCGCGAAGCGGCGCTGGCCGACGAAGGCGGCAAGGCGCTCGACGCCGCGCTGGCCGCGCACGGCGCCGCGCCGCGGCCGGTGCAGGCGCAGCCGATCCGCTGGATGAAGCGCCCGCCGCCGCTGAAGGTTTGACACCAAAAGACCACGGAGACCCTCGATGTTCCACCGCCCTGCCGCCCTTTCCTGGCGACGATGCCTGCTCGGCCTCGCCGTCGCCGCCCTGCTCGCCCCCGCCCACGCCAACAACTGGCCGGCCAAGCCGATCAAGGTGATCGTCAACTTCCCGGCCGGCGGCGCGGCCGACCAGATCGCGCGCGCCATCTCGCAGCCGCTGCAGGAGTCGCTGAAGCAGCCGGTGGTCATCGAGAACCGCACCGGCGCCAACGGCAATGTCGGCGGCGAGGCCGTGGCACGCGCGCCGGCCGACGGCTACACGCTGCTCATGAGTTCGGGCGGCATGGTGTCGGTGAACCCGCACCTCTACACACGCATGAGCTTCGACCCCGCCAAAGACCTGGTGCCCGTGGCCGCCGCCGCGCGCGTGCTGGTGTTCCTGGTCACGCGGCCGTCGCTGCCGCCGACGAACGTGGGCGAATTCATCTCCTACGTGAAGGCCAACCCCGGCAAGCTGTCCTACGGTTCGCCGGGCAGCGGCAGCTCGCCGCACCTGGCCGGCGAAATGTTCAAGACGCAGGCCAGCCTCTTCGCACTGCACGTGCCGTACCGCGGCGCGGCACCCGCGCTGCAGGACCTGCTGGCCGGCCAGATCGACTACGCCTTCGACCCCGGCATTGCGCTCACGCAGGTGCGCGCGGGCAAGCTGCGGCTGCTGGCCGTGGGCAGCCCCCGGCGCTCCCCGCTGTTCCCCGACGTGCCCACGCTCGACGAGGCCGGCCTGCGCGGCTTCGACGCCGACACCGTGTTCAGTTTCTACGCGCCCGCCGGAACACCGCCGGAGGTGGTGACGCAGCTCAACGCGCAGATCAACCGCACGCTCGCGCTGCCGGCCGTGCAGGAGCGCATCGCCTCGCTCGGCGGCGAGGCGCAGCCCGGCTCGCCGGCCGCCTTCCAGCAACGCGCGGCGGCCGATTCACAGCGCTTCGGCGCGCTGATCCGCGAGCGCCGGATCGTCGCGGACTGACGCCGCCGATGGCCCTTCTCAATGTGGACGACTACCGGCGCCGCGCGCGCCGGGTGCTGCCGCGCCTGGTGTTCGACTATGTCGACGGCGGCGCGGAAGACGAGCGCTGCCTGCGGCGCAACCGCGATGCGATCGAGGCGCTGCCGCTCGTTCCCGAGTGCCTGCGCGACACCAGCACGGTGGACATCGGCATCGAGCTCTTCGGCCGCCACTGGCGCGCGCCGTTCGCGGTCGCGCCCATCGGCCTGGCGGGCCTGGTGCGCCCGCGCGCCGATGCACTGATGGCCCGCGCCGCGCAGGCCGCGCGCGTGCCCTTCATTCTTTCGACCGCGTCGAACACCCGCATCGAGGACGTGCGCGCCGCCGCGCCCGACGCCACGCTGTGGATGCAGCTGTACGTGATGGGCGAGCGCGCCATTGCCGAACGCATCGTGCGGCGTGCGCGTGCCGCCGGGTTCGAGGCGCTGGTGCTCACGGTCGACGTGCCGGTGAGCGGGCTGCGCGAGCGCGACCTGCGGCACGGCTTTCGCGTGCCGATGCGGCTCACGCCCGGCACGGTGTTCGACATGGCGCGCCACCCCGCGTGGCTGCTGCGCCTGGCGCGCGGCGGCATGCCGCGCTTCGAGAACCTGCTGCCCGACGACGACGGCGCACCAGTCTCCGCGCAGACGCAGGCCGCGCTGCTGTCGCGCACCATGGATCGCACGCTGACGTGGGACAGCCTGGGCTGGCTGCGCAAGCTCTGGGACGGCCCGTTGCTCGTCAAGGGGCTGCTGGGTGAGGAAGATGCACGACGCGCCGTGCGCCACGGCGCCGACGGCATCGTGGTCTCCAACCACGGCGGACGCCAGCTCGATGCCGCGCCCGCGAGCATCGCCGCCCTGCCCGCGATTGTCGACGCGGTGAACGGCCGCATCCCCGTCCTCATGGATGGGGGCATGCGGCGCGGAAGCGACATCGTGAAGGCGCTCGCGCTCGGCGCGCGCGGCGTGCTGCTGGGCCGCGCGCCGGTCTACGGAATGGCCTGCGGCGGCGAACAAGGCGCGCTCGCCGTACTGCGATTGCTCTGTGAAGAAACCGAACGCACCATGACTTTGCTGGGCGCCACGCAGGTGCGCGAACTCGGCCTGCATCACGTGGACCGGCCTTCGTTTCGTTCGCCCACCGAACAAGAAGGCGGATCAACGCACCCCAAGGAAAACACGCACGGGAAACCCTCCATTTACCCCATGCAAGCGACTGCCTAGATTGCTGAACCCCAAACGAACACATAACGAAGGAGACCATGACAATCGCCCACCGCTCCCCTCGCACGCGTCGCACGGCACTGGCCCTGACAGCCGTCGCCGCCGCGCTCGCACTCTGCACGCCCGCCACGCAGGCGCAGGACAAGCCCGTGCAGCTCAAGCTGTCCAGCTGGGTGCCCGCGCAGCATCCGCTCAACCCCGCGCTGCAGGCGTGGGCCGACGACATCAAGAAGGAGTCGGGCGGCACCATCACCGCGATCCTGTTTCCGTCGGAGCAGTTGGGCAAGGCCTTCGACCACTACGACATGGCGCGCGACGGCATCGCCGACTTCTCGTACGTGAACCCCGGCTACCAGCCGGGCCGCTTCCCGGTGATGGCGGGCGCGTCGCTGCCCTTCCTGTTCGCCAACGGCAAGGAAGGCTCGGCCGCCATCGACGCCTGGTACCGCAACTACGCGGCCAAGGAAATGAAGGACGTGAAGTACTGCTTCGCGTTCGTGCACGACCCCGGCACCTTCCACGCGCGCAAGAAGATCACCGTGCCCGGTGACGTCAAGGGCCTGAAGGTGCGCCCGGCCACCAGCACCGTGGGCCAGCTCATCACCTCGCTGGGCGGCACCAACGTGCAGGCCTCCGCGCCCGAGTCGCGCGACATGCTGGAGCGCGGCGTGGCCGACGCCATCACCTTCCCGTGGGGCTCCATCGGCCTGTTCGGCATCGACAAGGTCGTGAAGTACCACATGGACGTGCCGCTGTACGTCACGCCCTTCGTGTGGGTCATGAACAAGGGCAAGTACGACGCCATGTCCACCGCGCAGAAGAAGGTGATCGACGACCACTGCACCAGCGAATGGGCGCAGAAGGTGGCCGGGCCGTGGGCCGACTTCGAGTTCGCGGGCCACGCCAAGATGGCCGCGCTGCCGGGCCACGAGATCTACAAGCTCACGCCGGAACAGCTCGATGCCTGGCGCAAGGCCGCCGCGCCTTCCGAAGCGCAATGGGCCGAGAGCGTGAAGAAGGTCGGTGAAGACCCGAAGGCCGTGATGGACGCGCTGAAGGCCAGCCTCACGAAATACAAGTCCGCCCTCTGAACGTTCACGCCCCGCCCCGCGCGGGGCGTTTTGCAGGCAAGACAAGAAAGACGCAGAGACATGGCCAACCGGTCTTCCAGTTACATGGACCGCGCGATCAACACGATCGAATGGCTCGCCGCCATTTTCGTGGGCATCGTCGCGCTCAACATCTTCGTGGCCGTGGTGCTGCGCAAGTTCTTCGACACCTCGATTCCCGACGCCTACGACTTCGGCCGCATGCTGCTGGGCATCCTGATCTTCTGGGGCATCGCGGCCACCAGCTATCGCGGCGGCCACATCACGGTCGACCTCGTGTGGACGGCGGCGGGCCCGCGCATGAAGCGCGTGATCGACGTGTTCGCCACGCTGGTGCTGCTGTTCGTGGTGGCCGTGCAGACCGCCATGCTGTTCGACAAGGTGCGCGGCACCTACGTCGACAACGTGCAGACCTACGACCTGAACATTCCCACCTGGCCCTTCTACGCCGTGGCCTGGGCCGGCGACGTGTGCGCCGTGCTGCTCATCGCCATTCGCACCTACCGGCTGATCTTCCATCCGGAGCAGCTCGAAGAAATCCACCCCGAACAGAAGGCCGACGAATGAGCCCCGATGCAGTTGCAGTCCTGGGCTTTATCGCCCTCTTCGCGTTGATGCTGTTGCGCGTGCCGGTGGGCATGGCGATGGGGCTGGTGGGTGTAGTGGGCTACAGCTACATCGTCGGCCCCGGGCCCGCGCTGAAGCTGGTCGGCCAGACCTCCATGCGCACCGTGACCGACTACACCTTCGGCGTGATCCCGATGTTCATGCTGATGGGTGCGCTGGTGTCGGTGTCGGGCGTGAGCCGCGAACTCTTCAAGGCCGCCAACTCGATGATCGGCCACCTGCGCGGCGGCCTCGGCGTGGCCACCGTGGTGGCGTGCGGCGGCTTCGCGGCCATCTGCGGCTCGTCGGTGGCCACGGCCGCCACGTTCTCGGCGGTGGCGTATCCGGAGATGCGGCGCTTCAACTACCCGCAGTCGTTCTCGACCGGCGTGATTGCCGCCGGCGGCACGCTGGGCGCGATCCTGCCGCCGTCGACCGTGCTGGCGGTGTACGCCATCCTCACGCAGCAGGACATCGGCAAGCTCTTCATGGCGGGCATCGTGCCCGGCATATTGGCCATGGCGATGTACGTGTTGACCATCGCGATCATCGTGAAGATGCGGCCCGACTGGCTGCCCGGCGGCGAGGTCAAGCCGTGGTCGGAGCGCTTCAAGGACCTGAAGAACGTGTGGGCGCCGCTGGTGCTGTTCGTGTTCGTGATCGGCGGCCTGTACGGCGGCTTCTTCACGCCCACCGAGGCGGGCGGCGTGGGCGCGAGCGGCGCGTTCATCCTCGGGCTGGTGCGGCGCAAGCTCGACGGCCCGAAGATCCGCGAGGCCCTGCTGTCGGCCACGCGCACGGCGGCGGCGGTGTTCACCGTGCTGATCGGCGCGCTGCTGTTCGGGTACTTCCTGACCATCACGCAAAGCCCGCAGAAGCTCACCGAATTCCTGACCGGCCTGGGCATCGGCCGCTACGGCGTGCTTGCGCTCATCATGCTGATGTACCTGGTGCTCGGCTGCCTGATGGACGCGATGGCGATGATCATCTTGACCGTGCCCATCATCTTCCCCGTGATCGTGCACCTGGGCTTCGACCCCATCTGGTTCGGCGTGATCATCGTGATGACGGTGGAGCTGGGGCTCATACATCCACCGGTGGGCATGAACGTGTTCGTCATCAAGAGCGTGGTGAAGGACGTGAGCTTCACCACCATCTTCAAGGGCGTGCTGCCGTTCATCCTGACCGACATCGTGCGCCTGGTGATCCTGATCGCCTTCCCCATCATTGCCTTGTGGCTGCCGACGAGAATGGGCTGATGAGCAACACCAACACCGACACCACCGCCATCAAGGAAGTCGTCTACACCGTGCGCGTCGAGTTCGGCGACTGCGACCCCGCCGGCATCGTCTGGTTTCCCAATTTCTTCCGCTGGATCGACGCCGCCTCGCGGCACTTCTTCGCCGAGTGCGGCGTGCCGCGCTGGGAAGAAACCACCGAGACGCTGGGCGTGATCGGCACGCCGCTGGTCGACACGCACACACGCTTCGTCAAGTCCGCGAGCTATGGCGACACGCTGCGCATTGCGGTGCGCGTGAAGGAGTGGCGCGAGAAGAGCTTCGTACAGACGTACCGCGTGACGCGGGGCGAAGACCTGATCCTCGAGTGCGAGGAGGTGCGGATCTTCGGGGCCAAGCGCGAAGGGGGCGGGATCCGGGCGGTGCAGATTCCGCCTTCGATTCGGGTGCTCTGCGAGTAGGCGTCTTCCTGCCAGCCTCTCGAGATGAAAGTCGGCAAAAAACCGGCGAAACTCGGGCTTCAAGCATGGAGAGAGGAAGCATGTCTATCAAGACCGTTCTGTTGGCCGTGACCACGGCCGCATTGTGCGGATGCGTGGCGCCGCAAGTCACGCGTGCCCAGCCCGCCGGACCCGACGCCGAGGTCATCCACAAATACCGCATCGTCCCCACGGACATCACGAAGAATCTTCTGCCCGGCGTCGCGCTCAAATACACCATCTCGAAGAACGACGGCCCCGCCGGACCGGAACGGGATTGCCAGATCAACAGCGAAGGCGTCTGCGAGATCAGCCTCTATGTGCCGCTTCGGCTTTTCTCGGGTGGCCCGCCCTATGTTTCTTCCATCGTGTACTTCGCGCGGAAGGACGGTTTCTTCATGGCCGCGGGGCGCGTGTCTTCCAGCTACGGAGGTGCCGTTACGACCGCCGAAGTCGCGCAGAAGCGCATCACGCTTTACCGCGCACCGGACTATCTTTCGCCCGGATTCCTGAACACGTCCACCGATCGCGAATTGCGCGATCAATCGCTGAAGTACGTGGGCTTGCTTCGCGTTGAGAATGAACTGGCCGACGCTGAACTCGTCCCTGGAAGCATTGGCGTCGAGAGCTTCAAGGGCAAGAAGTACCTGCGCGCCGATATCGAGCACCAGCTGCTGTTCAATCGACGACTTCTCACGAAGTACGACATGGGCAAGCGAATCTTTGACGACACGATCCGCAAGATATTGACCCCGCTGAACGACAACTTCAGCAATCCCAAGCTCTTCCACGGATATGACCTGCACGTTGCCGCCGTCATGAGCAACGGCAAGGAGGCTCCCGTGGAACCGATCAGATTCCGGTTCTTGATGCCACAGGATGCCGTCAAGCGCTACAAGAACCAGGACATCTCGGGGCAACAGTTGCTCGACGCGTCGATTCTGCTGATGGACGACGAGCGCATCGACCTGAAGCTCCAATAGATATTGGCGAAAAGCCGAGCACGACGACTGGTTGGCCAGCCTCGATAGGAGGCAGTACGGCGCTGTTGATCGAAGACGATATCTGGCCGTCAGCGGCTTGATGCGTCGTCGGCCCGCAGCTTCGCAAGCAGGCCGTCCACGCCATGGTCGATCAGGTCGAAGACTTCGATGAAGTCCTTCTGCCCGCCGTACCAGGGGTCGGGCACGTCGCCCTCGATGCCTTCCGCGAACTCGGTGAACAGGTGGATCTTGTCTTCTGTTCCAGCGGGGGCGAGCCGGCGCAGCGCGGCGCAATGCTGGGCGGTCATGCCGATGACGATATCGAAGCGCTCGAAGTCGGACTTGCGGACCTGCCGCGCGGCATGGGCGTGCATCGCGATGCCGCGGCGCTTCGCCTCGGCCACTGACCGCGGATCGGGCGGGTTGCCGCGCTCCTCGTCGGAGATGGCGGCGCTGTCCACTTCGACATCGAAGCCGGCCGCGCGGGCCTTGTGCATGAGCAGCACGTGGGCCGTGGGAGAGCGGCAGATGTTGCCGGTGCAAATGAACAGGACAGCAGGGTTCTTCATGGCCCGCATTCTCGTGCCGGTCGCCTGTCGGCGGGCATCCTGGAGAACGTGACGATCGACTGCATGCCGATCGACGACGAGTCGACGATCAGGTCGTCGATCGAACGTCGATTCGGGGGGCCGAGCGATTCCGGGCGTTCAAGCGCCAAACTGCAAAACCCCTTTCACATCGCAGAACACCATCCCAAGGGTTGACGCGTCGCATGCCGCGGTGCAACAATTGGGAATCTTTATTTCGGAGCCCCGTGCGTGGACAGTGCCAGTTGGATCAGTGACAAGACGCGTGCCTCGGCAGGCGTGACACTCCAGGCTCTCTAGCGCAGGCTCTCCCGCGCTGTGTGGCCTGTGTGCACGCAGCGTGACCCTCTTGCCTTTCTCGGCAAGCGGTTCCCCTCTCCCGATACCCCGCTCCCTTCGTCACTGACTTTTTCAGTCAGCTTGCGTGCGTCCGTGCGCGAGGCCCTTCACTGCGAAGGAGCCTTGTCATGCGTCATCTCGAACTTCGTCGTCAGCAACCGCTGCAGCAACAGCAGCAGGCGCAGCCACGGACGCTGCACGACGCCCACGCCCCGGCAGGCTCGTCTGCCGCGCCCCACATCGACGACACGCTCGACCAGGCCGCCGCGCTCTGGACCACGCGCCGCATCCGCAGCTTCCTGATGCTGCTCGACCAGCCCGCCCGCCCGGCGCACCGCTGAAGCAGTCGCGCGCCGTCCACCCGCTCATTCATCCACGCACGCAAACAAAGGAGGCCCCCATGGACCCAGCCCCTCATTTGCGCCCCTGCGCGCCCCGTCCGTTGTTCCGATCGATTGCAAGTTTGAGAGTGCAGCGCGCCGTGCTGCGAAGAGACCCGCCACGCCTGGCTGACTGAGGCGCGCGCCTTTCTTTCCTTCACGGCCCGCTGCGCCGCCGTGAAGGAGAGAAAAAATGAAAACCGTCCTGAAGTCCTTTTTCGAGAGCTTCCTGCGCAGCCGCCACATGCTGCATCACTTCGAGCGCTGGCAGACGCTGCTGGGCTCGAAGCCCACGGCCGCCGGCTCGGTCAGCATGCCGGCCGACATCGCCAAGGCCCTGGCCGCCGCATCGCGCACCGATGCCGGCGAGATGCTCGTCAAGCTCCATAGCTCGCCGCGCGGCCTGAGCGAAGGCCATGCGCAGGTGCTGCGCAAGCGCCTGGGCAGCAACGAGGTGCGCCACGAGAAGCCGCTGCCCTGGTGGCAGCACCTGTGGCAGTGCTACCGCAACCCGTTCAACCTGCTGTTGACGGTGCTGGCGCTCATCTCCTACATCACCGACGACATGAAGGCCGCGCTGGTCATCGGCAGCATGGTGGTGCTGTCGACGGTGCTGCGCTTCCTGCAGGAGTCGCGCTCCAACAAGGCGGCCGAGCGGCTCAAGGCGATGGTGAGCAACACCTCCACGGTGCTGCGTCCCGCGCCCGGCCACAAGGCGGGCGCTGCCGGCGACGAAGGCTTCGACGCCACGCACGCCGGCACGGTGCGCGTCGAGGTGCCGATGCGCGACCTCGTGCCCGGCGACGTGATCGCGCTGTCGGCCGGCGACATGATTCCAGCCGACGGCCGCCTGCTCACCGCCAAGGACCTGTTCATCAGCCAGTCGGCGCTGACGGGCGAGGCCATGCCGGTCGAGAAGTTCGTCGCCGATCGCGGCGACCACGACGCCGGCGTGCTCGAGCGCGAGAACCTGCTCTTCATGGGCACCAACGTGATCAGCGGCACGGCCACCGCGCTGATCGTGCACACCGGCGACCGCACCTTCTTTGGCGCCCTCGCCCAACGCGTGACCGCCACCGACCGCAGCACCAGCGCGTTCCAGGCCGGCATCAACCGCGTGAGCTGGGTGCTGATCCGCTTCATGCTGGTGATGGCGCCGCTGGTGCTGGTGATCAACGGCGTGGCCAAGGGCGACTGGTGGGAGGCGGCGCTGTTCGCGCTGTCGATCGCGGTCGGCCTCACGCCCGAGATGCTGCCGATGATCGTGACCGCCACGCTGGCCAAGGGCGCGGTGGTGATGTCGCGCCAGAAAGTGATCGTCAAAAGGCTCGAGGCGATCCACAACTTCGGCGCCATGGACGTGCTGTGCACCGACAAGACCGGCACGCTGACGCAGGACCGCATCGTGCTGGAGCGCCATACCAACGCCTGGGGCGAAGGCTCCGACCACGTGCTGCAGCTCGCCTACCTCAACAGCTTTCACCAGACGGGTCTGAAGAACCTGCTCGACAAGGCGGTGCTGAGCCATGCCGAGATGCAGCTGGAGACGCGCCTGCAGACCGGCTACCGCAAGATCGACGAAGTGCCCTTCGACTTCTCGCGCCGCCGCATGTCGGTGGTGGTGGCCAACGGCGGCAGCGAGCACCTGCTGATCTGCAAGGGTGCGCTGGAAGAGATCCTGTCGGTGTGCACGTCGGTCGAGCGCGGCGCCGAAGTGCTGGCGCTCGATAGCGAGGTGCTCGCGCGCATCCACCGCGTGGCCTCGGAGCTCAACGCGCAGGGGCTGCGCGTGGTGGCCGTGGCGAGCCGCGCACTGAAAGTCGAGGCGCAGAAGCCGGCCTATGGCGTGGCCGACGAGTCGGGGCTCACGCTGCTGGGCTACGTGGCTTTTCTCGATCCGCCGAAGGAGTCGACCGCGCCCGCGCTGCGCGCGCTGGCCGAGCATGGCGTGGCCGTGAAGGTGCTGACCGGCGACAACGAACTGGTGACGCGCAAGGTCTGCGGCGACGTGGGCATCGAGGCCGGCCGCATGGTGCTGGGCCGCGAGATCGAGGACCTGGACGACGCCGACCTGCGCGTGCTGGTCGAGCAGCACCAGGTGTTCGCCAAGCTCACGCCGGCGCACAAGGAGCGCATCGTGCAGGCGCTGCATGCCAACGGGCACGTGGTGGGCTTCATGGGCGACGGCATCAACGACGCGCCAGCGCTGCGCGCGGCGGACATCGGCATTTCGGTGGACGGCGCGGTGGACGTGGCGAAGGAGTCGGCCGACATCATCCTGCTCGAAAAAAGCCTGATGGTGCTGGAGCAAGGCGTGATCGAGGGACGCCGCACGTTCGCGAACATGCTCAAGTACATCAAGATCACGGCGAGCTCGAATTTCGGCAACGTGTTCTCGGTGCTGGTAGCAAGCGCGTTTCTTCCGTTCCTGCCGATGCTGCCGCTGCACCTGCTGGTGCAGAACCTGCTGTACGACGTGTCGCAGATCGCGATTCCGTTCGACAACGTGGACGACGAATTCCTGAAGAACCCGCAGCGCTGGAACCCGGCGGACCTGGGGCGCTTCATGGTGTTCTTCGGGCCGCTGAGCTCGGTGTTCGACATCCTGACGTTCACGGTGCTGTGGTTCGTGTTCGCGGCCAACTCGGTGGACCACCAGACGCTGTTCCAGTCGGGCTGGTTCGTCGAAGGGCTGCTGTCGCAGACGCTGATCGTGCACCTGATCCGCACGCGCAAGATCCCGTTCCTGCAAAGCCGCGCCTCGTGGCCGCTGCTGGCCATGGGGGCGGCGATTGCGGCGGTGGGCATCTGGCTGCCGATGGGGCCGCTGGCGCACTACTTCAAGCTGCAGGCGCTGCCGCTTGCCTACTTTCCCTGGCTGGTGGCGATGCTGGTGGGGTACGCGGTGCTGACGCAGGCGGTGAAGGGGTGGTACGGGCGGCGGTATGGGTGGCAGTGATTTCTTGCGAGTCTCTTTGACACGCATATGACACCTAGGCCCCGCAAACTGCCGGTCGGGACCAGAGGGAAGCCGTGACCCGATTGACCATCGACATCACAACAAACAGAAGAAGGAACACTCTCGATGCAAGCCATTCAAAACTTCAGCCTGCTCTCGCTGCTCAACACCCTCATCTGCGTGACGGCGGCCTTCATCCTCGGCTCGCTGATCGGCCTGGAGCGGCAGATCCGCCAGCGTACGGCGGGCCTGCGCACCAACACGCTGGTGGCAGTGGGCGCGGCCGTGTTCGTCGACCTGGCGAACCGGCTCGACGGCAGCGGGGGCGCGGTGCGGGTGGTGGCCTACGTGGTGTCGGGCATCGGCTTCCTGGGCGCGGGCGCGATCATGAAGGAAGGCGCGAACGTCACGGGGCTCAACACGGCGGCCACGCTGTGGGGCTCGGCGGCGGTGGGCGCGTGCGCGGGCGCGAACCTGCTGGGAGAAGCGCTGATCGCGGCGCTGTTCGTGCTGGCCAGCAACACGCTGCTGCGGCCCGTGGTGAACCGCATCAACCGGCAGCCGATCAGCGAGGAAGCAAGTGAAGCGACGTACGTGGTGCGCGTGATCTGCTCACGCGCGGCGCGGCCCGAGGTGATGGACCAGCTGCTGTTGCTGCTCGAAGCCGCGAACTACCCGGTGCGCGATGTCGACCAGCACCCGTTCGGGCCGGCCGACACCGAGATCGGCGCGACGCTGTATGCGACGGCGGTCGAGCCCGAGGAACTCGACCGTGTCATCGAGGACCTCGAAGCCCTCGAAGGCGTGCAGCAGGCCTTCTGGAATGCCGCCGCCGAAGAGTGATCGGCGCACGGCACCCAACAAAGACTCAAACGCCCAGGATCGAAACCGCCTTGGTGTTCAGGTAGGCCTCGAGCGCTTCCGGACCGCCTTCCGAACCGTAGCCCGAATCCTTGACGCCGCCGAACGGCATTTCCGGCGACGGGGTGGCGGGCTGGTTGATCCACAGCATGCCCAGTTCGAGCTTCTGGCTCAGCAGGTGCGCGCTCTTGATCGACTTGGTGAAGGCATAGCCGGCCAGGCCGAAAGGCAGGCGGTTCGATTCGGCGATCGCTTCTTCGAGCGTGTCGAAGCCGCGGATGGCGGCGATGGGGCCGAAGGGTTCGTTGTTGAACACATCGGCGTCCAGCGGCACGTCGGTCAGCACGGTCGGGGCAAAGAAGTTGCCGGTGTCGCCCACGCGTTCGCCGCCGGCGGCCACGGTGGCGCCCTTCTTGCGCGCGTCTTCCAGCACATGCGCCATGGCCGTGAGGCGGCGGGCGTTGGCCAGCGGGCCGATGGTCGTGCCTTCGGCCAGGCCGTCGCCGAGCTTCAGGCCTTCGGTGTACTTGACCAGCGTGCGCGCGAACTCTTCGCGCAGGCTGTTGTGCACCAGGAAGCGGGTCGGCGAAATGCAGACCTGGCCGGCGTTGCGGAACTTGGCGGCGCCTGCCGCCTTCACGGCCAGCGCCACGTCGGCGTCTTCAGCCACGATCACCGGGGCGTGGCCGCCCAGCTCCATGGTGACGCGCTTCATGTGCGAGCCGGCCAGCGCGGCCAGTTGCTTGCCCACCGGGGTCGAGCCGGTGAAGGTGACCTTGCGGATGATCGGGTGGGCGATCAGGTAGTTCGAGATCTCGGCGGGGTTGCCGAACACCAGGCCGACCACGCCGGGCGGAATGCCCGCGTCGACGAAGGCCTGCAGCAGCGCGGCGGGCGATGCCGGGGTTTCCTCGGGCGCCTTCACCAGGAACGAGCAGCCGGTGGCCAGTGCGGCGCCGAGCTTGCGCACGATCTGGTTGATGGGGAAGTTCCACGGCGTGAACGCGGCGACGGGACCCAGCGGCTCCTTCAGCACGAGCTGCTGCGCGGCCAGGTTGCGCGAGGGCACGATGCGGCCGTACACGCGGCGGCCTTCGTCGGCGAACCACTCGATGATGTCGGCGGCGGCCAGGGTCTCGCCTTTGGCTTCGACCAGCGGCTTGCCCTGCTCTTGCGTCAGCAGCTTGGCGATGTCGCCGGCGCGTTCGCGGATCAGGCCGGCGGCGCGGCGCATGACGGCGGCGCGCTCGTTGGCGGGGGTGTTGCGCCACTTGTCGAAGCCGCGCTGGGCGGCGGCCAGGGCGCGGTCCAGGTCGGCGATGCTGGCGTGCGCCACCTTGCCGATGGCCTTGCCGGTGGCGGGGTTCACGACGTCCAGGGTCTTGCCCCCGGTGGCGTCGACCCATTCGTTGTCGATCAGCAGGCGGGTGTCGGTGTAGGTAGCGGTCATGGCGAGCTTTTCCTTCGAGGACTGGATGATGAAAAGGGGAAATCTGGTGTGTGCGACGCGGCACCCCGAAGGGTGCGCTGGCGACGACGGCAGCCGTGGCTGCCGGGAGGCATAGATTAACCCGAGTTCACGAAGCGCGCCCGCGCCGGGCGAACAGCCCCGCCCGGCCCGCTTACAACACCAGCAGCGCGCGGAAGTCGTTGACGTTGGTGTGCGACGGCCCGGTGATCAGCAGGTCGCCGATGGCGCCGAAGTAGGTGTAGGCGTCATTGCGGTCCATGGAATCCGACAGCTTCAGGCCCTTGGCCAGCGCGCGCGCCAGCGTGTCGGGCGTGACGAAGGTGCCGGCGTTGTCCTCCATGCCGTCGATGCCGTCGGTGTCGCCCGCCAGCGCCCAGACGCCCGGCTGCCCCATGAGCGCACCGGCCAGGCCCATGCAGAACTCGCCGCCGCGCCCGCCCCGGCCCTTGGGCTGGCCCGGTTTGCGGGGGCGGATGGTCACGGTGGTCTCGCCGCCCGAAAGAATGACGCAGGGCCTGGCGAAAGGCTGGCCGTGGAGCGCCACCCCGCGCGCGAGCGCGGCGTGCACCTTGCCGACTTCGCGCGACTCGCCTTCCATTTCGTCGCTGAGGATGTGCGCGTCGAGGCCGGCCGCGCGCACCACCTGGGCCGCGGCTTCCAGCGACTGCTGGGGCGTGGCGATCACATGGGTCTGGTGGCCCGCGAACACCGGGTCGTTCGGCTTGGGCGTTTCGAGCGCACCGCTTTCGAGCTGCGCGCGCACCGGCGCGGGCACGTCGATGGCGTAGCGCTCGAGAATGGCGAGCGCGTCGGCGCAGGTGGTGGCGTCGGGCACCGTGGGGCCGCTGGCAATCACCGCCGGGTCGTCGCCGGGCACGTCGCTGATGGTCAGCGTGACCACGCGCGCCGGCGCGCAGGCCGCGGCCAGCCGGCCGCCCTTGATGCGCGAGAGGTGCTTGCGCACGCAGTTCATCTCGCCGATGCTCGCGCCGCTTTCGAGCAGCTGCGTGTTGATGCGCTGCTTGTCGGCCAGCGTCAGGCCTTCGGCCGGCAGCACCATCAGCGACGAGCCGCCGCCCGAAATCAGGCACAGCACCAGGTCGTCGGCCGTGAGGCCCTGCGTCAGCGCCAGGATGCGCTCGGCCGCCCGCAGGCCCGCCTCGTCAGGCACCGGGTGCGCGGCTTCGACCAGCTCGATGCGCCGGGGCAGCCCTTCGGGACGCGGCGGAATGTGGTCGTAGCGCGTCACGACCAAGCCCGACAGCGGCGCGTCGGCCGGCCACAGGGCTTCGAGCGCCTGCACCATCGAGCCGCCGGCCTTGCCGCAGCCCAGCACCAGCGTGCGGCCCTTGGGCGGCGGCGGCAGGTGGGGGCCGAGCGTGGACAGCGGCAGCGCGCGGTCGACCGCCACGCGGTAGAGATGTTCGAGAAACGCGCGCGGGTCTTGGCGCGGATCGGGGGCGGGGGCCAGGGACGGGTTCGATGCGGTCATTGCTGTTTGTCTCCAATCCGGCAATTGTGCTGCGGACCAGGCCCCGCCCCTCGCCGGTCAACTTTTCAAAATGCCTAGTTGGTCTTGGCGCCGGCCTGGAACCAGCGGCTGATGAGGGCCCGCTCTTCGTCGGTGATGCCGGTGGCGTTGTTCATCGGCATGATCTTGGTGACCACCACCTGCTGGTAGATCGCCTGCGCATGCGCGGCCACCTGCTCGGGCGAATCGACGCGCACGTTCTTCATCTGCACGGCCGGGCCGTGGCACATGAAGCAGCGCTGCTCCAGCACCTTCTGCACGTCGGAGAACGGCACGGCGGGCGCGCCGCGGCGGCCGCCACCGTGGGCGCGGCCACGGGCTCGGGCTTCATCCAGACGATGGTCAGGCCCAGCACCACGATGCCGACCATGGCATACGGCAGCGGGTTGCCGGCGTTGCCCAGCTTGAAGCGGTGGCGCACCACGAAGAATTGCCGAATCGCCGCGCCGCCCAGCATGATGAGCAGCAGCACGATCCAGTTGTACTTGTGCGTGTAGGTGAAGCTGTAGTGGTTGCTCAGCATCGCGAACAGCACCGGCAGCGTGAAATAGGTGTTGTGCACGCTGCGCTGCTTGCCGCGCTGGCCGTGCACCGGGTCGACCGGCCTGCCTTCGCGCAGCGCCGCCACGTTCTTGCGCTGGCCGGGAATGATCCAGAAGAACACGTTGCCGCTCATGGTCGTGGCCATCATGGCGCCCACCAGCAGGAAGGCCGCGCGGCCCGCGAACCAGTGGCACGCCAGCCAGGTCGCGAAGGCGATGAAGACGGCGATCAGCACGCCCACGATGGTGTCGCCGTGCTTGCGGCGCCCGAAGATCTGGCAGATGCCGTCGTAGACCATCCAGAACACGACGAAGAAGGCCAGCGCCACGGCAATGGCGGCACCGGGCTGCCAGTCCATCTTGGACTTGTCGATGAGGTAGGTGCTCGCGTTCCACAGGTACGACATGGTGAACAGCGAGAAACCCGTGATCCAGGTGCTGTAGCTCTCCCAGTACGACCAGTGCAGGTGGTCCGGCAGCTTCTTGGGCGCCAGCGCGTACTTCTGCATGTTGTAGAAGCCGCCGCCGTGCACGGCCCACTGCTCCCCGCCCACGCCCTTGTCCAGGGACTCGGGGTCTTGCGGCTTCTCGAGGCTGTTGTCCAGCATCACGAAGTAGAAGGAGGCGCCGATCCATGCGATGGCGGTGATGACGTGGACCCAGCGCAGCAGCAGGTTGGCCCAGTCGAGGTAGTAGCTTTCCATGTGCTCTCTCTCAACCCAGTCGCGCGTGGGGGCGCCGAGAAGGGGTTTCAGCCTGCTCACCACCGCGGGCGCTGTAAGCAGAGAAAGTGCCGCGAACGCAGGCTCCATGGGGAAATGGGCCTCGCTCCGCTGCGGCTTGTTGTGGACCGAAAGTGTATACAGTTTTGGCAAGGGGCGGGATGGTTTTTTAGCGCGTCACCGCCGGGAAAACCCTGTTCAGCCCAGCGATTGCAACAACTGTGCCGCCACCGCCACGGCGATCACCTCGGGCTCCTTGCCGGTGATGCCGGGCACGCCGATCGGGCAGGTGATGCGGGCCAGCTCGTCGGGCGTGAAGCCGCGCGCCTCGAGCCGGTGGCTGAAGGTGGCCCACTTGGTCTTGCTGCCGATCAGGCCGATGTACGGCAGGTCGTTGCGCTCGCGCAGGCGCTTGAGGCAGGCAATGACGATGTCCAGGTCTTCGGCGTGGCTGAAGCTCATGATGAGCACGCGGCTGCCCGGCGCGAGCGCGGCCACGGCGTCCTGCACGGGCTCGGAATGCTCGGTGTCGATCTGCGCGGGAAGTTCGTCCGGGAACACGCCGTCGCGGCTGTCGATCCAGCGCACGCCGAAGGGCAGCGCGGCCAGCAGGCGCGCAAGCGCGGCGCCCACGTGGCCGCCGCCGAACAGCGCCACCGGCTTGAGCTGTGCCACCAGTTCGCGCTGCAGCGCCGGCGCATCGGCCGCCGTGATGCGCTGGTAGGACAGGAACATCACCCCGCCGCAGCACTGCCCCAGGCTCGGCCCGAGCGGGTAGCGCTGGATGCCGTCGAAAGGCGCGCGCGTGCCGGCCAGCAGCTCGCGCGATTCCTTCGTGGCCTGGAACTCGAGCTGCCCGCCACCGATGGTGGCCGTGAGCCCGTCGGCCCACACGGCCATCCAGGTGCCGGCCTCGCGCGGCGCCGAGCCCTGCGTGGACTCCACGCGCACCAGCACGCCGTCTTCGCTTCGAAGACGTGCCAGCAGTTGGTCGACCGCGCCGCTCATCGTGCTCGATACCTTCGGTTGCCCGGCCCATGAAGACTCACGGTATAAACCCGGCGATGAATCGCCAGCTTACGCCCCGACGCCTTGCCCTTGCAGCCTCTGTTCTTTCGGCCCTGTGGCTCGCCGGCTGCGGCTCCACCGGATCGGTGCCCGGCCAGTTGAGCGGGGCCAGCGGCGACGTCGGCGCCGGCCCGGTGCCGCGCGCATCGAGTGCGTCCACCGCGCGCGACTACCGCCGCGACGCCGCGCGCCACATCTACGAGACCAACCGCTCGCGCATCTACAAGGGCCAGCTGCCCCCGGTGCTCTATGCCGTCGGCACGCTCGAGGTGAACCTCGACACCGGCGGCAAGGTGCGCTCGATGCGCTGGCTGCGCGCGCCCAAGCACGCGCCCGAGGTCATCGCCGAGATCGAGCGCACGGTGCTCAAGGCCTCGCCCTTCCCGCCCGCCAGCCGCCTGGGCACCGTCACGTGGACGGACACCTGGCTGTGGGACGAAAGCGGAAGGTTCCAACTCGACACCCTGACAGAAGGCCAGCAACAAGGGGACTAGGCTCCCCCCCAGTCTTCGCACACTTCGTGTCGCTTCGCCAACCCCCTTGCAGGGGGCAACACCAGCGGCCCGGCAAAGCCGGTTCCGCGGTGTTCCACGAAAAGACGACACCGACTGCATAGGAACAACGCCGGAGATCAAGAGCCGCGGTACGTGGAGTAGCTCCACGGGCTCACGAGCAGCGGCACGTGGTAGTGCTGGTCGGTGTGCGCCACGCCGAAGTCCAGCGCCACCTTGTTCAGGAAGTTCGGCTCCGGCAGCGTCACGCCGCGCGCCTTGAAGTAGCCCGCCACGTCGAACACCAGCCGGTAGGTGCCGACCTTCAGCGAGTTGTTGTCGTACAGCGGGCCGTCGCTGCGGCCGTCCGAATTCAGCGTGAAGCGTTTCACCAGCGTCGCGGCGTCGCCGTCGGTGGTGTACAGCGCCACCTCCATGCCCGCGGCGGGGCCGCCGTGCATCGTGTCCAGTACGTGAGTGCTCAGGCCCATGGGGCGCTCCTTGAAAGTTCGAATCGCTCGGATCGGGTCGATCCGAGGGGCGGGATATTCCGGTGGACAAAAGTGTATACAGTTCACGGCTTTGGGTCTATCATGAAAAACATGGAGTCCTCCACCACCCGTTCGATCGTCGATGCCCTCACGAAGGCCATCGTCGAGCACCGGCTTCAGCCCGGCACCAAGCTGGCCGAGCAGAAGCTGGCCGACCACTTCGGCGTCTCGCGCACGCTGGTGCGCCAGGCGCTGTTCCAGCTCTCGCAGAACAAGCTCATCCGCCTGGAGCCCGCGCGCGGCGCCTTCGTGGCCGCGCCCGCCGTCGACGAGGCCAAGCAGGTGTTCGCCGTGCGCCGCATGCTCGAGGCCGAGATGACGCGCGAGTTCGTGCGCACCGTCACGCCGGCCAAGATCAAGGCGCTGAAGGAGCACGTGGCGCTCGAAAAATCCGCCGTGTCGGGCGAAGACATCTCGGGCCGCACCGAGCTGCTGGGCGACTTCCACGTGCGCATGGCCGAGCTCATGGGCAACCAGGTGCTGGCGCAGATCCTGGGCGAGCTCATCTCGCGCTGCGCCCTCATCACGCTGATGTACCAGAGCACCAGCGCGGCCGAGCACTCCAACGACGAGCACGCCGACATCGTGAAGGCGCTGGCCGCGCGCGACGAAGAGCGCGCCGTGCGCCTCATGACCGAACACCTCGAGCACGTCGAGGCCAACCTCACGTTCGACCGCAAGGTCCGACCAACGACATTGCCCTGGCGCTGTCCTGAAAAGCCTATGACCGTCTACGACACCACCCTGCTCTACCCTCGCGACCTGGCCGGCTACGGCCGCAACCCGCCCCATGCCCAATGCCCGGCGCGCGCGCGTCGCGGTGCAGTTCGTGCTGAACTATGAAGAAGGCGGCGAGAACGCCACGCTGCACGGCGACGCGGGCTCCGAGCAGTTTCTTTCCGAGATGTTCAACCCGGCGAGCTTCCCCGACCGGCACATCAGCATGGAAGGCATCTACGAGTACGGCTCGCGCGCCGGCGTGTGGCGCATCCTGCGCGAGTTCGAAAAGCGCGGCCTGCCGCTCACCGTGTTCGGCGTGGGCATGGCGCTGCAGCGCTACCCCGAGCTCACGGCCGCCTTCAAGGAACTGGGCCACGAAATCGCCTGCCACGGCTGGCGCTGGATTCACTACCAGAACATCGACGAAGCCACCGAGCGCGAGCACATGCGCCTGGGCATGGAAGCCATCGAGAAGCTCACCGGCGAGCGCGCCGTGGGCTGGTACACCGGCCGCGACAGCCCGCGCACGCGCCGCCTCGTGGCCGACTACGGCGGCTTCGAATACGACAGCGACTACTACGGCGACGACCTGCCCTTCTGGATGAAGGTGCAAAAGACCGACGGCACCACCGTGCCACAGCTCATCGTGCCCTACACGCTCGACGTCAACGACATGCGCTTTGCGCTGCCGCAGGGCTACTCGCACGCCGACCCGTTCTTCCAGTACATGAAGGACACCTTCGACGCGCTGTACGCCGAAGGCGATGCGTCCGGCGACAACAGCCCGAAGATGATGAGCATCGGCATGCACTGCCGCCTGCTCGGACGGCCCGGCCGCATCACCGCGCTGCAACGCTTTCTCGATCACATCGCCAAGCACGACAAGGTCTGGGTCTGCCGCCGTGTCGACATCGCGCGCCACTGGAAGCAGGCGCACCCCTATGCACCCATCTGACGCCGGAGCCGCAGCATGAGCCTCACCCTTGCCCAACTCAACGCGGCCGTGCCGGCCGAAGCCGTCGCGCTGCTCGACGGCGTCTACGAGCACTCGCCGTGGATCGCGCAACGCGCCCTCCCCGCGCGCCCCTTTCGCACGCTCGCGCACCTGAAGCACGCGCTGGTGAAAGCGCTGGCCGCCTCGTCGGCCGACGAACAGATCGGCCTGATCCGCGCCCACCCGGAGCTTGCCGGCAAGGCCATGGTCAGCAAGACGCTGACGGCCGAGTCGACCAACGAGCAGAGCAAGGCCGGCCTGACCGACTGCACGCCCGAAGAGTTCGCCCGGATCCAGCAGCTCAACGCCGACTACAACGCGAAGTTCGGCTTCCCGTTCATCCTGGCCGTGCGCGGCCCGCGCGGCACGGGGCTGGCCAAGCGCGAGATCATCGACACCTTTGCGCGCCGGCTGCACAACCACCCGAGCTTCGAGCTGGGCGAGGCGCTGCGCAACATCCACCGCATTGCAGAGATCCGCCTGAACGACAAGTTCGCCGCCGACATCACGCTCGGCAACGACGTGTGGGACTGGCAGGAAGAGCTCTCGGTGCACACCGACCCGGCTACGCCGAGAAGGGCCAGCTCACCGTCACCTACCTGACCGACGCGCACCGCGCCTGCGCCGCGCGGATCAGCGCGCTGATGCGCGATGTGGGCTTCGACTCGGTGCACATCGACGCGGTGGGCAACGTGGTGGGCCGCTACGAAGGCGCCACGCCCGACGCGAAGACGCTGCTCACCGGCTCGCACTACGACACCGTGCGCAACGGCGGCAAGTACGACGGACGCCTGGGCATCTTCGTGCCGATCGCCTGCGTGCGCGAACTCAAGCGCCAGAACCGCCGCCTGCCCTTCGCGTTCGAGGTCGTGGGCTTCGCCGAAGAAGAAGGCCAGCGCTACAAGGCGACCTTCCTGGGCTCGGGCGCGCTCATCGGCCACTTCGATGCGCGCTGGCTCGACCAGAAGGACGCCGACGGCATCACCATGCGCGAGGCCATGCAGCACGCGGGGCTCAACGAAGCCGACATCCCGAAGATCCAGCGCGACCCGGCCCGCTACCTCGGCTTCGTCGAAGTGCACATCGAGCAGGGCCCGGTGCTCACCGAGCTCGACCTGCCGCTGGGCATCGTCACTTCCATCAACGGCAGCGTGCGCTACGTGGGCGAAGTGATCGGCATGGCCAGCCACGCCGGCACCACGCCCATGGACCGCCGGCGCGATGCCGCCGCCGCCGTGGCCGAACTCATCCTGTACACCGAGCAGCGCGCCGCCAAGGACGGCGACTCCGTCGGCACCGTGGGCATGCTCGAAGTGCCCAGCGGCTCGATCAACGTGGTGCCCGGCCGCTGCAAGTTCAGCCTCGACCTGCGCGCGCCCAACAACGCGCAGCGCGATGCGCTGGCCACCGACGTGGTCAACGCGCTGAAGGACATCTGCGAGCGCCGCGGCGTGCGCTACGAACTCGAAGAGACGATGCGCGCCGCCGCCGCGCCCAGCGCGCCGGCCTGGCAGCAGCGCTGGGAGAAGGCGGTCGATGCCCTGGGCATTCCGCTTTTCCGCATGCCCAGCGGCGCCGGCCACGATGCGATGAAGCTGCACGAAGTGATGCCGCAGGCCATGCTCTTCGTGCGCGGCATCAACTCGGGCATCAGCCACAACCCGCTCGAATCGAGCACCAACGACGACATCCAGCTCTCGGTGCGGGCCTTCCAGCTGCTGCTGGACAACCTCGCCGCCGAACAAGCCCACTGACATTCAGATTCACAGAAGAACAACCATGACCGACTACGCAAAGCTCGACGCCTGGATCGACGCCCACTTCGACGAGGAAGTGAAATTCCTGCAGCAACTGGTGCAGGTGCCCACCGACACGCCGCCCGGCAACAACGCGCCGCACGCCGAGCGCACCGCCGAGCTGCTGAAGGACTTCGGCCTCGACGCCGAGAAGCACGCCGTGCCCGCGCAAGAGGTGAAGGACTACGGCCTCGAGTCGATCACCAACCTGATCGTGCGCCGCAAGTACGGCAACGAAGGCCGCACCGTGGCCCTCAATGCCCACGGCGACGTGGTGCCCCCCGGCGAAGGCTGGACGCACGACCCGTACGGCGGCGAAATCGCGGACGGCAGCCTCTACGGCCGCGCCGCCGCCGTGAGCAAGAGCGACTTCGCCAGCTTCACCTTCGCGCTGCGCGCGCTCGAAGCGGTCGCCAAGCCGACCAAGGGCAGCGTCGAGCTGCACTTCACCTACGACGAAGAGTTCGGCGGCATCCTCGGCCCGGGCTGGCTGCTCGACAAGGGGCTGACCAAGCCCGACCTGATGATCGCAGCCGGCTTCAGCTACGAAGTGGTCACCGCCCACAACGGCTGCCTGCAGATGGAAGTGACCGTGCACGGCAAGATGGCCCACGCCGCCGTGCCCGCCACCGGCATCGACGCACTGCAGGGCGCCACCAAGATCCTCAACGCGCTGTACGCGCAGAACACGCTCTACCAGCAGGTGACGTCGAAGGTCGAGGGCATCACGCACCCGTACCTGAACATCGGCCGCATCGAAGGCGGCACCAACACCAACGTCGTGCCCGGCAAGGTCGTGTTCAAGCTCGACCGCCGCATGATCCCCGAAGAAAACCCGGTCGAGGTCGAGGCCTCGATCCGCAAGGTGATCGCCGATGCCGCCGCCGAGAGCGCGGGCATCACGGTCGACATCAAGCGCCTGCTGCTGGCCAATTCGATGAAGCCGCTGGCCGGCAACAAGCCGCTGGTCGACGCGATCCAGAAGCACGGGCAGGACGTGTTCGGCGAGCCCGTCAAGGCCATGGGCACGCCGCTGTACACCGACGTGCGCCTGTATGTCGAAGCCGGCATTCCCGGCGTGATCTACGGCGCCGGTCCGCGCACGGTGCTGGAGTCGCACGCCAAGCGCAGCGACGAGCGCGTGGTGCTGGAAGACCTGCGCCGCGCCACCAAGGTGATCGCGCGCACGCTCAGCGACCTGCTGGCCTGATCAGGCGCGGCCGGCAACGACGGCGGCCGTGGGCGCGACCCGCGCCGCCGCCCACGCCATCACGTCGCGCAGCGGTGCCGGGCGGGCCAGGTGGTAGCCCTGCACCAGCTTGCAGCCCAGCGCGCGCAGGGCGTCGAGTTCGTCCTGCGTTTCCACGCCCTCGGCCACGACCTGGATGTTCAGCGAGCGCCCGAGCTGGACGATGGAATCGACCAGCACCACGTTGCCCGGCGAGGCCGCCAGCCCGAGGATGAAGCTGCGGTCGATCTTGACCTGCCGCACGTACTCGCTGCGCAGCGACGCCAGCGACGAATAGCCCACCCCGAAGTCGTCCACCACGATCGCGATGCCCGCTGCCGACAGTGCGCTCAGCCGGCTGCGCGTGGCATGGGTGTCGAGCGCGACTTCTTCCGTGATTTCCATCTGCAGCCGGCTGGGCGCGATGCCGCGCGTCTTCAGCATGCCCAGCACGATGTCGTCGACCGCCAGTTGCGCCATCTCGCGCGGCGACACGTTCACGGCAATCGGCACGCCCGCCAGCACCGAGCCCGCGGCTTCCAGCTGGCGCATCGCCAGGCAGACCTCGTCGACCAGGTGGCGCAGGAGCGGCTCGGCCACGCCGGTGTTCGCGGCCGCAAAAATGACTTCTTCAGGGGCGATGTGGCCGTGGCGCGGGTGGTGCCAGCGCATCAGCGCTTCCAGGCTGTGGATGTGGCCGCTGTCGGCGCTCACGATCGGCTGGTACCACACGCCGATCGCGCGTGCCTCGATGGCGTGCAGCAGGTCGCGCTCCACGTCGCGGCGCGTGGCCAGCCGCAGGTTGAGCGCGGCGTCGAAGAACTGGTAGCGGTTGCGCCCCGTGCGCTTGGCTTCGTAGAGCGCCTCGTCGGCAAAGCTGATCATGTCGGCGATGTCCGCGTTGTCGGACACCGAAATGCCGATGCTCACGCCCAGGTGGCCGCCGTAGTGCGCGGTGGCGAAAGAGATCGAGCGGATCAGCGCCTGTGCAATGGCGGCCGGCGCCTCGCGCCCGCCCTGCAGGCTGTAGAGCACCGCGAACTCGTCGCCGCCCCAGCGGCTGAGCACCGCGCGCAGGTCGGTGAGCTCGCGCTGCAGCCAGCCGGCCACGTCCTGCAGCACGCGGTCGCCGACCTTGTGGCCGAAGGCGTCGTTGACCGCCTTGAAGCCGTCCAGGTCGAGCAGCAGCAGGCACTGCTGGCGGCCGGCGGGCGACGCGATGTGCAGCGTTGCCGCTTCGGTGAAGCCTTCGCGGTTGAGCAGGCCCGTGAGCGAATCGTGCGAGGCCCGGAACGACAGCTGCTGCGTCGCCTCCAGTGACAGCGCATGCACCTGGCGCAACTGCGCGGCCATGGCGGTGGCCTCGTTGCGCAGCCGGCTGCCCTCGCGAAAAGACCGTTCGCTGTGCAGCGCGCTGCGCACCAGCGCCCCGAGGTACAGCAGCACCATCGCGGCCAGGCTCAGGTTGTCGAAGCCGCCCGCGTACGCCAGGCAGCCCACCACCGACAGCAGCGCCGGCGTGATGAAGCTGATCGGCACGAACGCGAAGGCGGTGCCGTAGGTGACCGAGCCCGCGCAAATGCCGCACACCACGGTCAGGTAGAACACCGCCTGCGGGGACGAGTAGCCGTTGCACAGCAGCGGGATCAGCGCCCAGACGCCGCCCGAGGCCGCGGCCAGCACCGCCGCCAGCCGCAGGTGCCATTCGACCGACCGGCCCTTGGGCGAGGTCGCGATGTTGCTGTCGAGCACCACGCCGCGCATCGGCGCGAAGGCCCAGCGGCAGGCGTAGCTGCGCAGGCCGTTCACCACGAGCGACAGCATCAGCCAGCACAACCCGTCGAATGCGCGGCCCGAGTTCAGCGCCACCAGCGTGGCCGTGAAGCTCAGCACGATGTTGATCGGAATGGCCGCGAGCACGCTGCGGCGAATCACCACCAGCTGGTCGGTGCGCACCATGCGCGAGAGCACCTCACCATCGACGGAAGCAGTGAGCGTGGGGGTGGGCGCGACGGAATTCATGGGAGAGGCCGAGTTTATAGAGCACGCACGGTCGTGCGCCGGCCGATGGCCCTGTTCCGGCGAATTTCGGATGCGCGAAGAGTTAACTTTCGTTTCCCTTTCATCGCGGCGTCATGACGGGATTCGAGACTCGGCAGCCCTCTTCGGCGCGCGCGTTTCACGCGCCCGTCATTTTTCCCGAACGCCATGTCCTCCTATTTCTCGACTGTTCCTCCCTTTCGCCGCACGCTCTTTTCCACCCTCGCGCTCGGCACGCTGATGCTGGCCGGCTGCGGCGGCAGCTCCGACAGCCCGGGCTTCCTGCCCCTGCCGCCGCCGCCGGTGGCCGTGGCGCCCGCGCCGCCCGCTCCCGCGCCGGTGCCGGGCCCCACGGCCCGCTGGACCATCGGCGACCTGCACATCCACACCATGCAGTCGGACGACACCCAGCAGATCTCCACGCTCGACCAGGTGCTGGCCCTGGCCTTCGACCGCTTCGGGCTCGACTGGGCTGCGCTGTCCGACCACCTGCGCCCCAGCAAATACGACAACAACGGCAACGAGATCGCTCCGGGCCCCATTCCGCTGTCGCTGGGCCTGGCGAAATACCAGGTGCCGCGCATCAAGGCGCTGCAGGCCAGCGGCAAGTACGCCGACAAGACGATCTTCTCGTCCTTCGAATGGGACATGCCCTCGCACGACCACGGCAACGTCGGCCTGCTGACCGACGACCCGATGTCGGCCTCGGCGCTGAAGGCCGCGAACCGGTTCGAATACCTCTTCACCAACCGGGCGGCCTCGGACTTCGCGCCCGAAGACGTCGCGGCCTGGGGCCCGAAGGCCGGCACCGGCTACAACACGCACGCCGAGACGATGGCGGCCATCGCCTGGCTCAAGAAGAACTACCCCGACACCAGCTACCTGCAGATCAACCACCCCTCGCGCAACCCGGGCTCGTACACCATCGACCAGCTGCGCGAGATGAACGACCTCGCGCCGAACATCGTGTTCTCGCTCGAAGGCATGGTCGGCAACCAGATGGAGCCGGACCGTGGCGGCTACGCCAAGGGCACCGCCGACCCGAGCACCAACCCGCTTCGCACCCACGGCGGCGTCGACTACCTCGTCGCCAAGCTCGGCGGCACCTGGGACGCGCTGCTGTCCGAAGGCCGCCACATCTGGAACGTGGCCGACTCCGACTACCACTTCACCACCTCCAAGGGCCTGTACAGCAGCGGCTACGCACCGGGCGAGTACGCCAAGAACCACCTGTGGGGCGACATCAAGGACCCGAAGTCGCTGCTCGCGGCCATGCGCTCGGGCAAGCTCTTCGCGGTGAACGGCGACCTCATCAACGCGCTCGACTTCAAGGTGCAAGGCGCCAAGGGCGCGGGCGAGATGGGCGCCGACGTGGCGGCCAAGACCGGTGAAGACCTGACGATCACCATCCGCTTCAAGAGCCCCGAGCGCAACAACTTCGAGTACCAGCTGGGCAGCGGCGTGTTCGCCAACGTGAAGCCGGTGGTCGACCACATCGACCTGATCGCCGGCGACGTGACGGGCCTGGAGAAGCCGGGCACGCCGGGCTACTCGCGCGCCACCAACCCGTCGACCCGCGTGGTCAAGCGCTTCACGCGCAACGACTGGAAGCTGGACGCGACGGCTACTTCGCAGTGAGCTACACGGTGAAGGCCGGCGGCAACCAGTACTTCCGCCTGCGCGGCACCAACCTGGGCACCGACGTGCCCAACGAAACGGCGGCGGGCGAGCCGCTGCCCGACGTGAAGACCGACGTGGTCGACAACATCGCGCGCTTCAACGCCATCACGCGCGCAACTACGCCGACCTGTGGTTCTATTCGAACCCGGTGTTCGTGAAGGTCGCGGCGCTGTAAGCCGCCCGCGCCGCCGGCGTCCGGCGCGCGGGTTGCCCGGCGTCGTTCAGCCAGCCCAACGCTGGCGCGCCATCTCCGCCGCCCGCCGCGCGGCGGAGATCGCGGGCGCACGGCTTTCGAGCACGCGCTTCGTCAGCGCCTCGCCCGCCAGCTCGGGCGTGCCTGCCGCAAAGGGCGGCATCGGGGCGTAGCCAAAGGCCAGTTCCTGCGTGCGCGCCTTGTCGTCGCCGCGCAGCATCGCCGACATCGTGAGTGCCATGTCGATGCCCGCGGTCACCGCGCCGCCTGTCACCCGGTTGCGATCGATCACCACCCGATCGGCCGAAGGCTCGGCATCGAAGACGGGAAGAATGTCCTGCACGTACCAGTGGGCCGTGGCGCGGTAGCCGCGCAGCAGCCCCGCCGCGCCCAGCAGCAGCACGCCGGTGCACACGCCCGTGACCCAGCGCGCCGAGGCGCCGCGCTCGCGCAGGAAGCGCAGCGTTTCTTCGTCCTGCAGCAAGGCGGTGGTGCCCTTCAGGCCGCCGGGCACGAAGAGGATGTCGGGCGCCTTCGGCGCATCGGCGAAGGTCATGCCCGGCACGAGCTTGAGCCCGCTGTCGGTGGTGACCGGCGACAGGTCTTTCCAGACCATGTGCGTGTCGACGTCGCCCATGGTCGCGAAGACCAGTTGCGGCCCGACCAGGTCCAGCGCGGTCATGTCGGGGTGGACGAGCATCAGCACCTGCAGCCGTTTGGATGCAGGTGCGGCGCCGGCCTGCGGGGTCTGCGCGAAGGCGTCGGCGAGCGATGCGCCGCCGAGGGCGGCCAGGGTGGCCAGTGCGTGGCGTCGTGTGGATGGCATGAAGGAACCTCTTCTGACTGTGTTTGGAACGTCGACGCGGCCACGGCGTGGCCGCGTGAAGACGCCCGCGTGCCGACCGGCACGCGGGCCATTCGAAAGACCGGATCAGAAGAAGAAAGGAGGCCCGCGCGCGGGCAAGGGCGCGGAGGCCAAGGCCACGACAGGGCCGGGCGGCAGAGGCCGCGGCGCCAGGGCCTGCGGCTGCCCCACCGGCAGGTCGACAACCGGCGTGACGGGCGGCGCGCCGACCATCGCGCACAGCGGGCAGTCCATGTGGCCGGCGCCCATCTCCTGCGCGCCGTCTTCCGTGTGGACGACGGCCTTGACCGCCCCGCTGCTCGAACAGACCAGCTCCATCGTCTGCGGATGCACGACCGGCGAGGCGATGGCCGCGCCGATGGAAAGCGCGAACCACAGCAGGAACCACCGGGCGATGTGCGCGGGGTTCGGGCGGTAGAGCGCGCGCGGCGTCCGGTGCGACAAGCCTTGAACCCTTGCTACCCCTGCAGGCCCACGCGGATCTGCCGGCGCATTTCGTCCGCCAGCGGATGCAGGAGCTCGGCCTTGCGCTCGCCGACGACCCCGTAGCCCAGCCCTTCGTCGGCCCAGGCGTAGCGGCGTGCGGCCCGTCGATCTGCCTCATCGTCGGCGTGTTCCTGTCGACCGCCATCGGGCGCACGGTCAGCGCGAGCCGCGTGCCGCTGGCATCGTCGTACATGAAGAGGCCGGCGGGTCCGTGCTCGGTCATGACGAGGCGCCCGCCGATGAAGTTGTAGCCCGCGGCCGCGAGGTCCGGCACGGCGACCTTGCGCCCGAGCCGTTCGGAGACCCAGCCGACCAGCTCGGCGCGCTGCGACGGCCC
>NZ_MOWM01000092.1 GCF_016082275.1 Variovorax sp. E3 | reverse complement strand
CCCGCCGCCGTCGCCGCCCCCACCGCACCCCGCGAGCAGCAACGCCGCGACGCCCGAAACCACACCCGTTGACCAACGCATGACAGAAGTCTCCTTGTTCGATGTATTCACTGCGGCACAGCGGCGGTCGCGCGAGCCGCTGTAACCCGGCGGCCCGTTCGCCCGAACTACCAGGCGCGACACAGCCATCGGCCGGCCGGCCGCCCTCTCGCGGCCAACTGGCGAATGCACCTCGCTGTATTCGCACGAATATATCGAAAACGATATTCCGCCCACCATCGAACGAAGGCATGTCATGACGCACAACACCGGACGCCGCTTCGCCATTGCCGCCGGCACCTCGACCCTGGGGCTGGCCATCGCCAACGCCATGGGCTGGTTCTCGCGGCCCGCGCAGGCGGCCGAGAACGAGAAGTTCGAGGTCACGCACACCGAGGCCGAGTGGCGCAAGCTGCTCGACGCCAACCAGTTCTCGGTGCTGCGCCAGGAAGGCACCGAGCGGCCCTACACCAGCCCGCTGAACGACGAGCACCGCGCGGGCCGCTTCAGCTGCGCGGGCTGCGCGCTGGAGCTGTTCTCGTCGAAGACCAAGTTCGACAGCCGCACCGGCTGGCCCAGCTTCTGGCAGCCGCTGGACAAGGCCGTGGGCGAGCACAAGGACCGCTCGTTCGGCATGACCCGCACCGAGGTGCACTGCAGCCGCTGCGGCGGCCACCTGGGCCATGTGTTCGACGACGGGCCCAGGCCCACCGGGCTGCGCTACTGCATGAACGGCGTGGCGATGAAGTTCGCGCCGGGTGCCGCCTGAGCGCCCTGCACGCCCTGGCCCCCTGACGCCGCCCGCCGGAAGCGCCCCGGCGTGACGCCCGCATGCCGCGTGAACGCGCGGTTGAACGCGGCCTCCGAGCGATAACCCACCGCCTCGCCCACGCTGGCCGTGTCCTGCCCGCCTTGCGCCAGCAGCCGCGACGCCAGCTCCATGCGCAGCGTGGTCAGCAGCTCCAGCGGGCCGGTGCCCACGCGCCGCGTGAACTCGCGCGCGAAGGTGGCGCGCGACAGGTGGCAGCGGTCGGCCAGCGAGGCCACCGTCCATGCCTTCCCGGGGTGCTGCAACATGGCTTGCAGGCCGGCCGCCAGCCGCGGGCTGGCCATGAGGCCGAGCACGCCCGACAACTCGGGCCGCGTTTCCAGGTACGCCCGCACCGCGAGCGTGAACAGCGTGCCCGACAGCTGCGCCACGATGGCCGCCGCGCCGGGGCGCTGCTGCTCGATCTCGTGCGCCATGAGCCGCACCAGCCCTTCGAGCCACACGTATTCGGGGTGCTGCGCGAACGGGATCACCATGGGCTCGGGCAGCGCCTCGAGCAGCATGCTGCGGCGCCGGCCGGGAAACTCGAACTCGCCGCAGAGGATGTCGGTGTCGGCCTTGCCGGGGCGCGGCAGGTTCGTCTTCAGGTCGAGCAGCTCGCCCGGCTTCAGGCGGATGGCGCGCCCCTCCCCTTCGAGCCCCGCCGTGCGCAGCACATGCGCCGAGCCGCGCGGCAGGATCACGAGGCTGCCCTCTTCCAGCGGCACCAGCGCGCGGCTTTCGGGCAGCCACAGCTCGCAGCGCCCGCGCAGCAGGATATGGAACGGCGCGCGCCACGGGCCGATGGGGTCGTGCGGCGCGGCCCAGTCCTGCCCGAACAGGCAGCGCAGGTCCATGCGGCCGCGCGGGTCGAGCCATCCGACGAGTTCGCTCAAGGGGTCCATGCGTGAGACGTTGGAGCAATTTATGCAGACATTCTGGCATTCAAAAGCGCACCGCGCCGGCCTAAAGTTCATTCATCCGATGATTCCCACGAGGTGAACCGAATGACTGCTTCTCCTTCCGACCGCGCACCGATTCCCGCTTCCTTCTTCGGCATCGCCGTGGGCGTGCTGGCGCTGGGCAATGCCTGGCGCGTGGCCGCGCCGCTGTGGCAGCTGCCGCAGGACATTGCCCGCTTCGTGACCTGGAGCGGCATTGCCGTGTGGCTCGCGGTGCTGGCGCTGTACGCGCACAAGTGGCTGCGCCACGGCGCCGACGCGCGCGCCGAGATGGCCCACCCGGTGCAGTCGTCGTTCGCCGCCCTGGGCCCCGTGGCCAGCATGCTCGCGGCGATGGCGCTGCTGCCGTATTCGCGGCCGGTGGCGCTGGCCGTGTTCGCGCTGGCGGTCACCGGGCAGCTCGCGCTCGGCCTCTGGCTCTACGGCCGCATGTGGCAAGGCGGGCGCAAGCCCGAGCTGGTGACGCCGGCCGCCTACCTGCCGGCCGTGGCGCAGAACTTCGTGGCCGGCACCGCCGCCGCCGCCTTCGGCTGGCCGCACCTGGGCATGCTGTTCTTCGGCGCGGGGCTGTTCTCGTGGCTCGCGCTCGAATCGCTGATCCTGAACCGCGCGGCCACGCAGGAACCGCTGCCCGACGCGCAGCGCCCGCTGCTGGGCATCCAGCTCGCACCGGCCGTGGTGGGCGGCGTCACCTACATGAGCCTGAACGGCGGCGTGCCCGACCTGTTCGCGCAGATCCTGCTGGGCTACGGCCTGTACCAGGGGCTGCTGCTCCTGCGCCTGCTGCCGTGGATCGCGCGGCAGCCCTTCGCGCCCTCGTACTGGGCCTTCAGCTTCGGCGTGGCCGCGCTGCCCACGCTGGCCATGCGCCTGCTCGCGGCCGGCGCGACGGGCCCGGTCGAATGGCTCGCCCCGGCGCTGTTCGTGGCGGCCAACGTGCTCATCGGCCTGCTGGTGCTCAAGACCCTCGGCCTGCTGCTGCAAGGGCGCCTGTTGCCCGCCGCGACACCCTCGCGCTGAAAGCGCCACGGGCTGGTCTCACAATGCGCGCTGTCCGTCCGACAAACGCATCGATCCAAGGAGATTCCATGAAGGCCCAGAACATCCTCCAGACCATCGGCAACACGCCGCACATCCGCATCAACCGCCTGTTCGGCAATGCGAAGCAGCAGGTCTGGGTCAAGTCGGAGCGCGCCAACCCCGGCGGCTCCATCAAGGACCGCATCGCGCTCGCGATGGTCGAAGACGCCGAGAAGAGCGGCGCGCTGAAGCCCGGCGGCACCATCGTCGAGCCGACCTCGGGCAACACCGGCATCGGGCTGGCCATGGTGGCGGCCGTCAAGGGCTACAAGCTGATCCTGGTGATGCCCGACAGCATGTCGGTCGAGCGCCGCCGCCTGATGCTGGCCTACGGCGCCAGCTTCGACCTGACGCCGCGCGCCGGCGGCATGAAGGCCTCCATTGCCCGCGCCGAGGAAATCGTGGCCGGCACGCCGGGCGCGTGGATGCCGCAGCAGTTCAACAACCCCGCCAACGTCGACGTGCACGTGCGCACCACGGCCGAGGAAATCGCGGCCGACTTTCCGGACGGCGTCGACGTGATCATCACCGGCGTGGGCACGGGCGGCCACATCACCGGCGTGGCGAAGGTGCTCAAGAAGAAGTGGCCCAAGCTGCAGGTGTTCGCGGTGGAGCCGGTGGCCTCGCCCGTGATCTCCGGCGGCGCGCCGGCGCCGCACCCGATTCAGGGCATCGGCGCGGGCTTCATTCCGAAGAACCTCGACACCTCGCTGCTCGACGGCGTGCTGCAGGTCGACGCCGAACCGGCGCGCGAAATGGCGCGCCGCTGCGCGGTCGAGGAAGGCATGCTGGTCGGCATTTCGTCGGGCGCCACGCTCGCGGCCATCGCGCAGAAACTGCCATCGCTGGCGCCCGACGCGGTGGTGCTGGGCTTCAACTACGACACCGGCGAGCGCTACCTGTCGGTCGAGGGCTTCCTGCCCGCCTGATCCAGCTATCGCTTTCATAGCGCCTTCGGCGCTTAAAATGCGCGGTCTGCTTGATAACCACAAGCCACCACGACATGCTGAGAATCTCCGAACTCAAACTTCCGCTCGACCACGCGCCCGAGGCGCTGGCCGCACTGATCGCCAGAACGCTCGACGTTCCGCTCGACGCGATCGCCTCCCACACCGTCTACAAGCGCAGCTTCGACGCGCGCAAGGTCGACCTGCTCACGGTCTACATCTGCGACGTGCAACTGGCGGACGCCAAGCTCGAAGCCGCGCTGCTGGCAAGGCACGCGGGCCACCCGCACATCCAGAGCGCGCCCGACATGGTCTACGTGCCGCCGGCCAACGCGGCCGAAGGCACGGCGCGGCCGGTGGTGATCGGCTTCGGCCCCTGCGGCATCTTCGCGGCGCTGATGCTCGCGAAGATGGGCTTTCGGCCCATCGTGCTCGAACGCGGCAAGACCGTGCGCCAGCGCACCCGCGACACCTGGGGCCTGTGGCGCAAGAGCGTGCTCAACCCCGAGTCGAACGTGCAGTTCGGCGAAGGCGGCGCCGGCACCTTCTCCGACGGCAAGCTCTACAGCCAGATCAAGGACCCGCGCTTCCTCGGCCGCAAGGTGATGGAAGAGTTCGTGAAGGCCGGCGCGCCGCCCGAAATCCTTTACGTCGCGCATCCGCACATCGGCACCTTCAAGCTGGTGAAGGTGGTCGAGAACATCCGCGAGCAGATCGTGGCGCTGGGCGGCGAGATCCGCTTCGAGCAGCGCGTGACCGACGTGCACATCGAAGACGGCCACCTGCGCGGCCTCACCGTGCTCGACCAGACCACAGGCCAGCGCAGCGAGCTGCGCGCCGACCACGTCGTGATGGCGCTGGGCCACAGCTCGCGCGACACCTTCGAGATGCTGCACGCACGCGGCGTGCACATCGAGGCCAAGCCCTTCTCGATCGGCTTTCGCGTGGAGCACCCGCAGGGCCTGATCGACCGCGCGCGCTGGGGCCGCCATGCGGGCCACCCGCTGCTGGGCGCGGCCGACTACAAGCTGGTGCACCACGCCAGCAACGGCCGCTCGGTCTACAGCTTCTGCATGTGCCCCGGCGGCACCGTGGTCGCGGCCACCAGCGAGCCGGGTCGCGTGGTCACCAACGGCATGAGCCAGTATTCGCGCAACGAACGCAACGCCAACGCGGGCATCGTGGTGGGAATCGACCCGAAAGACTTCCCCGGCGACGCGCTCGCGGGCATCGCGCTGCAACGCCAGCTCGAGAGCAACGCCTACGTGCTCGGCGGCAGCAACTACCACGCGCCCGGCCAGTTGGTGGGCGACTTCGTGGCGGGCAAGCCCTCGACCGCGCTCGGCAGCGTGACGCCGTCGTACAAGCCCGGGGTGACGCCCACCGACCTGCACCAGGCCCTGCCCGCCTACGCCATCGAGGCCATGCGCGAGGCCTTCCCCGCCTTCGGCCGCAAGATCAAGGGCTTCGACCTGCACGACGCGGTGCTCACCGGCGTGGAAACGCGCACCTCGTCGCCGATTCGCATCACGCGCGGCGACGACTTCCAGAGCCTGAACGTGCGCGGCCTGTACCCGGCCGGCGAAGGCGCGAGCTACGCGGGCGGCATCCTGTCGGCCGGCGTGGACGGCATCAAGGTGGCCGAGGCCGTGGCGCACGCCGTGCTGGCCGAAGCCGAACAGGCCCGAACGGCCAACGCCTGATGCAGTCCGCGACCCCACCGCTGCACTTCGCGCGGCCGACCGTCGGCCAGCTGGGCATTGCCACGCTGGCCATGGCGGCCGTGGTGCTGGCCTCCAACATCCTCGTGCAGTTCGCCATCAACGACTGGTTGACCTGGGGCGCCTTCACCTACCCGGTGGCGTACCTGGTGAGCGACCTGGTCAACCGGCGCTTCGGTCCCGGCATGGCGCGGCGCGTGGCCTGGGTCGGCTTTGCCGTGGCGGTGGCGGTGTCGCTGCTGCTCGCGCCGGCACGCATCGCGGCCGCCTCGGGGCTGGCCTTCATTGCCTCGCAGCTGCTGGACATCGGCATCTTCAACCGGCTGCGCCAGGGCCTGTGGTGGCGCGCGCCGCTGGTGGCCACGGTGATCGCGGCGGTGCTCGACAGCATCGTGTTCTGGGGCATCGCCTTCGCGGGCACCGACGGCCCCTGGCTCACCTGGGCGCTCGGCGACCTCGCGGTGAAGCTGGGCGTGGGCGTGCTGATGCTGCTGCCGTTCCGGCTGCTGATCGGCCGGCAGGCCGCGCGCGCCTCGGCCCTGAGCCACTGAAAGCCACCATGTCCGGCATCGACGACTTCCATTTCTACGAGCCCGCCCAGGGCCACGGCCTGCCGCACGACCCGTTCAACGCGATGGTCGGCCCGCGCCCCATCGGCTGGATCTCGTCGCAGGACGAACACGGCGTGCTCAACCTGGCGCCCTACAGCTTCTTCAACGCCTTCAACTACACGCCGCCGATCGTCGGCTTTGCCAGCATCGGCGCCAAGGACAGCCTGCACAACATCCGCCAGACGCGGGCGTTCGGCTGGAACCTGGCGACCCGGCCGCTGGCCGAGCAGATGAACCGCTCGTGCGCCGCCGTGCCGCCCGAGGTGAACGAGTTCGAGCTCGCGGGCCTCACGCCCGTGGCCTCGCGCAACATCGCCGTGCCGCGCGTGGCCGAAAGCCCCGTGTCCTTCGAATGCAGGCTCACGCAGATCCTGCAGCTGGAGGGCGTGGACGGCGTGCCCGTGCCGACCTGGCTGATCCTGGGCGAAGTGGTGGGCGTGCACATCGCGCGCCACCTGCTGAACAACGGCATCTACGACACCGCGGCGGCGCAGCCCATCCTGCGCGGCGGCGGCCCGGCCGACTACTTCGAGATCAGCCCCGACAATATGTTCAAGATGTTCCGCCCGCGCTGAGCGCGAGCGAGCCTTGTTTTCTTTCCTGACTGCCGTCCACCTGACACACCGATCGATGACCGATAACGCCACCTCACAAGAAATCCAGGAAGTCCGCGAAGTCCAGGCAGACACCGGCACCTCCCAGCCGCAACAGACGCAACAGACACAAGACGCGCAGCAACAACAGCAGCAGCAACCCCGCCAGCGACAGTCGCGCGGCGGCCGGGGCCGCGGTGGTTCGCGCCGCGGCGGTGGCGGCGGCGGACAACCGCAGAAGGCACAGCAGCCCGAGCAGCAGGCGCAGCAAGGCAACAACAACGGCAACAAGCAGCAGCAGGCCCAGCGCACGCCGCGCAAGGTGCACCCCGCGCTCGAGAAGCTGTTCGCGCTGTACCCGAAGATGTTCGGCGCGCACTTCCTGCCGCTCAAGCTCGGCGTCTACCAGGACCTGCTGGCGCTGCACCCCGACGACTTCAAGAAGGAAGACCTGAAGGTCGCGCTCGGCCTGCACGCGCGCTCCACCCGCTACCTCGAAGCGGTGGCCGCCGGCCACCAGCGCCATGACCTCAACGCCGAGCCCGTGGAGCCGGTGGCACCCGAGCACGTGCACCACGCGATCCTGGAGGTGTTCAAGCGCCGCCAGGCGCGCGCCAACGAAGACCTGCGCCCCAAGGTGGTCGCGCGCATCATCGCCGCCATCGAGGCCTCGGGCCTGACCCGCGATGCCTACGCCGAGCGCGTGCGCACGCAGGACGAAGTCAACAACGCCCTGCTCGACGAAGCCGTGGCCGAACTGGGCCGCCAGGCCGCCAAGCGCGAGGCGCTGATGCGCGCCTTCACCGCCAGCGGCCGCGGCGAAGCCGAGTTCGCGGAGATGTACGGCATGGACCCCGAAGAAGTCACGCAGGTGCTGGCCCGCGTGCGCGCGGACGAAGCCCTGGCGGCCGAAGCAGCCGCTGCGGCTGCGGCCGCCGCTGCAACGGCCAGCGAAGCCGGCGCGACCGAAGAACAATCGCCCGCGCCCAGCGCCGCCTGAGCCCGACGCGCTCGACAATGAAAAAAGGGGCTGGTCGATCGACCAGCCCCTTTTTGTTTGGCGCGAACGGTGCGCCCGATGACGTACTCAACGCTGCGCGTTCTGCAGCGCCGCAATGCGCTCTTCGATCGGCGGGTGCGTGGCAAACAGCTTGCCCATGCCGCCCGTGATGCCCATGGCTTCGACCGCCTTCGGCAGTTCGCCGGCCGGCAGGCCGCCCAGGCGCGCGAGCGCGTTGATCATCGGCTGCTTCTGGCCCATGAGCGCGGCGGCGCCGGCGTCGGCGCGGAACTCGCGCTGGCGCGAGAACCAGGCCACCACCATCGCGGCGGCAAAGCCCAGCACGATGTCCAGCACGATGGTGCTCACGTAGTAGCCGATGCCGGGGCCCGAGCTGCGGTCGTCGCCACGGCGCAGGAAGCTGTCGACCGCATAGCCGATCACGCGCGACAGGAACACGACGAAGGTGTTCATCACGCCCTGGATCAGCGTCATGGTCACCATGTCGCCGTTGGCGATGTGGGCCACCTCGTGGCCGATGACGGCCTCGACCTCTTCGCGCGTCATGTTCTGCAGCAGGCCGGTAGAGACCGCCACCAGCGACGAGTTCTTGAACGCGCCGGTGGCGAAGGCATTGGGCTCGCCCTCGAAGATGCCGACCTCGGGCATGCCGATGCCGGCCTTGTCGGCGAACTTGCGAACGGTGCCGACGATCCAGGCCTCGTCGGGCGACTGGGGGTTGTCGATCATGCGCAGGCCGGCCGTCCACTTGGCCATGGGCTTGCTGATGAGCAGCGAGATGATCGCGCCGCCGAAACCCATCACCAGCGCAAAGCCGAGCAGCGCCGTGAGGTTGAGCCCGTTGGCCGTGAGGAAGCGATTGACGCCGAGCAGGCTGGCGACCACGCCGAGCACCGCGACGACCATCACATTGGTCAGGACGAACAGAAGGATACGTTTCAAGTTGAATTCTCCGTGGGGAACGCTTCCATGCAGATAGGGCCCGATGGGCTCACTTCAACCCGCGCGCTGCATGGGGGCGGAGACCATGATAGGAGTAAAAGTTCTAGCGCCCGTGTATTCCCCGATCCGGCAAAGGCCTGAAAACCTGCGGATCGGCATAGAACGAAGGGGCCTCGTTGCCCGGCCACCAGCCGGGCACGCCCAGCACCGGCAGCGGCACGAAGGGCTTGCACGCCAGCCGCGCGGGGTCCAGCGCGCGCGCCATGCGCGCGTCGTCGAAGGCCACGCCGCCCGCCGCCTCGTGCGTCAGCAGCACGTGCGCGGTGATCGGCTTGCGCGGCGCGGCGAGTTTTTCGAGCAGCGCATGGCCGAACACCAGCAGCCGCGCCTGCGCCCACAGGCCGCGCCGCGCCACGAACAGCGCGTGCCAGTCGCGCGCGATCAGCGCCTGCCACAGCGCGGGCGGCGCATCGAGCAGCGCGCCGTTCTCGTCGAACAGCGTGAGCGCATCGCGCAGCGGGCCGCGCACGGGGGCGACGCCGTGGCGCGCGATCTCGGCGGCCTGCAGTTCGTTGAGGCGGCGCTTGGCCTGCGGGAACGCGAGCCACACCAGGCCGTTGAACAGGTCGTGCAAGTTGTCGCGCGTCGGCACCGTGCGGGTCTGGAAGATGTGCGCTTCGTAGGCCTGCCCGGCGGGCAGCGCGTGTTGCCCCACGAAGTCGGGCACCGGGGCGGGCTTGACGGCTTGCAGCGCGGCGGCGACCGAGCCCTTGTGCGAAACGGCCTGCGCCACCGCTTCGCCGTGGGCGCGATAAGGCGCGAGCCAGGGCTGCGCCCAGTCGACCGCCGGCAGGGTCAAGGCGCGGGCGCGTCCGTCCAGCGGATGCGGTCGGGGTGCTGCATCACCGCGAATTCGGCGGTGAGCTTGTCGAACAGCTTGAGCGAGCTGCCGTGCTTGCCGAGCAGCCCCGCCGCGCGCAGGGCCTGCGCCACGTCGTTCAGCGGCACGTCCTTGCCGCTGCGCAGCGCGGGCACGGCCTGCAGGATGAACTCGGCCGCCTCGGAGCTCCGCGGTTCGGGCGGCGGCGGCGGGGGCGCGGCCTTGGCGGCCTTGGTGCTCTTGCGCGCCGCCGTCTTGGTCGCGGTCTTCTTGGCGGCGGGCGCGGCCTTGGCGCGCGTGGTCTTCGTCGCGGGCGCCGACTTGGCGGCCGGCGCCTTCTTCGCGGCGGCGGTGCGGGCCGCAGGCTTGGCGCCGCCGCCGTGGTGCGCCAGGTCCATGAACGCGTCGTAGATGCCGACCGTCTCTTCGCCCGTCTTGCCCTGCTGGCCGATGCCGCACACGCGGCAGCCCTTTTCGCGCAGGCGGATCACCAGCGGCGCGAAGTCGGAGTCGGACGACACCAGCACCACCACGTCGGGCCGCTCGTCGATAACGAGGTCGATGGCGTCGACCGCGAGCGCGATGTCGGTGCTGTTCTTGCCGGTCGAGAGGTTCACCATCGGGCGCACCGACAGCCGCTTGAACATCGCCTGCCGGTTCACGGCCATCTCGGCGTTGCAGTAGGCGCGGCGCACGTGGATGGCGCCGTACTCGTCCATGGTGCGCTGCACGGCCTGCTCGATCACGTCGGCCGAGACGTTGTCGGCGTCGATCAGCAGCATCACGCGCGGCGTGGGCGTCATGCGAGTTTCCAGTTCATCGTTTCGCCGCCGCGCAAGGGCTTGAGCGTGGCTTCGCCGTAGGGCACCGTTTCCGGCACGGTCCAGCTTTCGCGCCGGAGCGTGATGGTGTCGGTGTGGCGCGGCAGGTTGTAGAAGTCGGGGCCGTTGAAGCTCGCGAAGCCCTCGAGCTTGTCGAGCGCGTTCACGCTGTCGAAGGCCTCGGCGTACAGCTCGATGGCGGTGAGCGCGGTGTAGCAGCCCGCGCAGCCCAGCGCGTGCTCCTTCAGGTGCGCCGGGTGCGGCGCGCTGTCGGTGCCCAGGAAGAAGCGGTCGCTGCCACTGGTGGCGGCTTCGACCAGCGCCACGCGGTGCGTCTCGCGCTTGAGCACGGGCAGGCAGTAGTAGTGCGGGCGAATGCCGCCGGTGAAGATGGCGTTGCGGTTGTACAGCAGGTGGTGCGCCGTGATGGTGGCGGCGGTGAAGCGGCCGGCGTCGCGCACGTAGTGGGCGCCTTCCTTGGTGGTCAGGTGCTCGAACACCACCTTCAGTTCGGGGAAGTCGCGGCGCAGCGGAATCATCACGCGGTCGACGAACACGGCTTCGCGGTCGAACAGGTCGATGGCGGGGTCGGTCACTTCGCCGTGCACCAGCAGCAGCAGGCCGTGCTTCTGCATGGCCTCCAGCGTCTTGTAGGTGTGGCGGATGTCGGTCACGCCGGCATCGCTGTTGGTGGTGGCGCGGCCGGATAGAGCTTGAGCGCGCGCACGCCGGCTTCGGCGGCCAGTGCGATTTCCTCGGGCGGCAGCTTGTCGGTCAGGTAGAGCGACATCACGGGCTCGAAGGCCACGCCCTGGGGCACGGCGGCGCGGATGCGGTCGCGGTAGGCCACGGCCTGGGCGGCGGTGGTCACGGGGGGGCGAAGGTTCGGCATGATCAGCGCGCGGCCGAACTGGCGCGCGCTGTGGGGAACGACGGCTTCGAGGGCGGCGCCGTCGCGCACGTGCAGGTGCCAGTCGTCGGGGCGGGTGATCGTGAGGGTGTCTGTCATGGCGGTGGCATTGTCGCATCGGCCCCCAGCAGGTACTCGCGCACCAGCGTGCGCGCACGGTGCAGCCGGCTCTTGACGGCGCCCGCCGGCTCGCCGAGCCGTTCGGCGATCTCGGCGATGGTCAGTTCCTCGAAATCTCGCAGCAGCACCACTTCGAGGTAGTGCGCGGGCAGCGACTCCAGCGCGTGCGTGAGGTCGATGCGCAGGGCGCCGTCGGCGCGGCTGGCCAGTTGCCGCTCGGCGGTGTCGTCGTCGAGCGGGTCGTGGCGGAACATCGCCCGCTGCAGCTTCAGGCATTCGCGCCGGATCACCGTGAACAGCCACGACGAGAACGCCGCGGCCGCCTTCAGCCCCCGCACCTTGCGCGAAATGACCAGCAGCGACTCCTGCACCGCGTCGTCGACGTCGCTGGCCTGGCAATGCCGCCAGGCGTAGCGGCGCGCGTCGGCCTGGCAGACCGCCAGCAGGCCGGCAATGGCGGCCGCGTCGCCGGTCTGGGCCGCGTGGATCAGGTCGGCGCGGTCGATGCCGGCGGCCACGGCTCAGCGCCCCTTGGCGGGTTTGCGCCCAACCATGGCGCACATCGGGCAGAAGCCGAACAGGCCGGTCAGGGCCAGCATGGCGCCCATCAGGCCGGCGCCCACCGCCAGCGGGGCGCTGCCCCAGTTCATGGCGGCGACGGCGAGGCCGGCGAGCCCCATGACGATGCGCAGCGCGCGTTCCCAGCCGGGCACATTCTTGACGTAGAGCATGGACATAGCGATTCCTTCGGTCCTTTGGTGTTCGAGGAAGACCCTCGGACACAAGGAGGCGGCGAACCCGGCGAACGGTTCGCGGGACGCGCGAATTTTCTTGTTATTTCTGGAACACGCGGCAGCTGCGCGACCCCGCGGCCTGCATCCACTTGAAGAAGTTGACCGAAGCGCGCGCGCCCTTGCCCGGCGGCCACGGGTCGAAGATACGCAGCGTGGTGCCGCGTCCGCTCGGGTCGTCGTCGCCGCGCATGCCCGCGACGACCACCATGTGGCCCGGCCGGCCGAAGCGTCCGCCTGGCCCTTGGGGCCCCAGAGCAAGTCGAACATCAGCGGGCCGGCGTGCAGCGCGGCGCGCAGGGCCTTGGGCGTCCAGGGCGCCGGCGCGCGGGCGGTCAGCCCGTGGGCCGCGGCGAAGCGCCGGCTGCCTTCCATCTGCTCGTCGTGCAGGTCGAGAAAGTCGTTCAGCCCGCCGTCGGCGGCGAGCAGGTCGGCCGGCGTGCGCGCCAGCACCGCCGGCACGGTGGCGCGCGTGGCCATCGCCGTGGCGGCGGCCCAGCACAGCGCGGGGCCCGGCTGCGGGATCAGCGCGACCGGGTGCAGCACCGGCGCATGGCACTCGCCGTCGAAGGCGATGTTCTGCGTGCACGGGCCGGCCTCGCCGTCTTCCGCCAGCCAGTGCGCGGCCTGCAGGCGCAGCACGGCGGCGCGGGTGCGGGGCCCGTAGTCTCCGTCGGGCACGAGGCACGGGCTGGGCTGCAGCTTGCGGTTCAGCGCCTCCTGCAGCCGGCGGACGTCGGCCCCGCGCCAGCCCTGTTTCAGCGTGTTCATCGGCGTGCTCCCTTGGGGCAAATGGAAACGCGGATTCCGGGGTGCGAATTGTGAAAAGCAGGCGTGGCGGCGTCTATCCGCCGGATGGCGTAGCCGGGATGGCGGTGCCCGGCACGCCATCACCACGTCGGCGAGCCACCCCGGTCGGCCGGCGTTCGGCGGGCCGCCCGGCGCCGCGCGTTGCACGGCGCCCGCACCTTGGCTACGCTTCGCCCCTCATGACCGAATCCGCCGCCCTCGCCGCCCCGTCCACCACGGACACGGCGCAACACCCATTGATTTCCGCCGCCCTTGCCGAAGGCCCACTGGCGGCCAGGTTCACCACGCCCGACGGCGCCCAGGCCTTCGCCGTGCGCTGGCACGGCGGCGTGTACGCCTACGTCAATCAGTGCCCTCACGCGGGTGGACCGCTGGACTTCGAAGGGCAGATCATCGAAAGCTCGGGCCGCTACCTGATGTGCGCGCGGCACGGCGCGATCTTCGAGCCCGACACCGGCAAGTGCGTCGGCGGCCCGTGCCGCGGCGCGCGACTCACCCCGCTGGCCGTGCACGAGACCGCCGACGGCAGCGTCTGGCTGGGCCCGGCCGGCCAATGAAGACATCACCCTTTCAAGGAGCTTCCATGCGCAACCGACTTCACACCCTCGCCGCCCCCGTGGCCGCACCCGTAGCAGCGCTCGCACTGGCCGGCCTGGTGGCGGGCTGCGCCGGCATGTCGCAGGGCACCACCGGCCCAACTGGCAAGCCCTTCACCGGCATCCGGGTCACGTCCACCGCCTTCGCCGACAACGCGCCGATTCCGGCCGAGCATGCGGGCGTGGGCGACTGCGGCGGCAAGAACGTGTCGCTGCCCGTGGCGTGGAGCAACCTGCCGGCCAAGGCGAAGTCGGTCGCGGTGCTGCTGTCCGACCCCGACGGCGCGGCCGGCCTGGGCGTGTCGCACTGGGTGGCCTACAACATCGCGGCCGAGCGCGGCCAGCTCAAGGCCGGCGAGGCGCAACCGGGCGCCGATTTCACGATGGGCCCGAACGTCGCCGGCGCCACCGCCTACCGCGGCATGTGCCCGCCGGTCGGCGACCGGCCGCACCACTACACGCTGACCGTGGTCGCCTCCGACCTGGCGCCCGGCGCGCTGCCGGCCGGCCTGAACCGCGACGCGCTGCTGGCCGCGCTCAAGGGCCACGCGCTCGGCGGCCAGAGCGTGGTGGGCCTCTACAGCCGCTAAAGCCCTCTTCGCCGGCCGGTAATAATTAAGCTCCCAATCCGCCGCGCCCGCCAGCCATGGCGGCCGCCGTTTCCCCGAAAGCCCATCGATGGCCCTGACCGCCGCCGCGTCCGACGTTTCCCCGTCCACCGACCTCGACGCCATGTTCGACCTGGCGCCCGTCTCCCTCTGGATCGAAGACTACGGCGACCTCAAGCGCAAGCTCGACAGCTGGCGCGCCGAGGGCGTCACCGACCTGGTGGCGCACCTGTCCGAAGACCCGCGCCGCGTGGCCGACTGCATGGCGCTCTTGAAGGTGCTGCGCGTCAACCAGCACACGCTGAAGCTCTTCGCCGCCGACAGCCAGGAGACCCTGCTGGGCGCGCTCGACCGCGTGTTTCGCGGCGACATGTCGGCCACCGTGGTGCACGAGCTCGACCAGCTGTGGCGCGGCCAGCTCACCTTCGAGAGCGAGACCGTCAACTACGCGCTGGACGGCCGCCGGCTCGACGTGCGCGTGCGCGCCCGCGTGCTGCCCGGCCACGAGGCCACCTGGGACCGCGTGCTGGTGTCGCTGGACGACGTCACCGAGCGCGTGGCCGCGCAGCGCCTGCGCGACGAAAGCGCCGCCTACGCGCGCAGCCTGTTCGAGCGCTCGCCGGTGTCGCTGTGGGTGGAAGACTTCAGCACCGTGCGCACCCTGCTGGAGAGCATCCGCGCGCGCGGCATCACCGACTTCGCCACCTTCATCAAGGTACACCCCGAGTTCGTGACGCGCTGCATGCAGGAGATCCGCGTCATCGACGTGAACCGCGAAACCCTGCGCATGTTCGGCGCGCCCGACCTGCAGGCCCTGCTGGGCAGCCTGTCGCGCATCTTCCGCGACGAAATGCGCGAGTCCTTCGCCGAGCAGCTGCAGGACCTGTGGAACGGCAAGACCGTGCAGCACCGCGAGGTGCTCAACTATTCGCTGTCGGGCGAGGTGCTGAACATCCACATGCAGTTCGCGGTGCAGGACGACCGGCTCGACACCTGGGACCTGGTGCTGGTGTCGCTGGTCGACATCACCGCGCGCAAGAAGGCCGAGGCCTACCTCGAATACCTGGGCAAGCACGACGTGCTCACGCAGCTGTGCAACCGCACCTACTTCACCGAGGAGCTCAACCGCCTCGCGCGCAAGGGCCCGTGGCCGGTGTCGATCGTGGCCATCGACCTGAACGGCCTGAAGCAGCTCAACGACCAGGAAGGCCACGCCGCCGGCGACTCGCTGCTGCGCCGCATGGGCGAGGTGCTCGACAAGGCCGTCGACCCGCCGGCCTGGCCCGCGCGCATCGGCGGCGACGAGTTCGCGGTGCTGCTGCCCATGACCGACGAGCGCGGCGCCGAAGCCATGCGCGAGCGCATCCTGGCGCTGCTCGAAATGAACAACCAGTTCCACGCGGGCCAGAGCGGCCACGCGCTGAGCCTGGCCATCGGCCTGGCCACATGCCATGCGGGCGAGGCGCTGGAAAGCGCGCTGCAGCGCGCCGACCGGGCGATGTATGTCGACAAGGCACGGCACTACGAAGGCACGCCGGGCGACCGGCGCCGGGTGTAGCGCGTCAGCCCGGGTCGCCGGCCACGGGGCCCCGCACCCGCTCCAGCACGAAGTCGATGAACGTCCGGATCGCCCGTGTGTGCTGGCGGTTCGGCATGTACAGCATGAACATCTGCGTGCCGAAGATGCTCAGGCGCCAGTCGTCCAGCGTGGTCACCACGTCGCCCTTGCGCACGTCTTCCTGCACCACGTAGTCGGGCACCAGCCCGATGCCCAGCCCCGCGAGGATGGCCTGGCGCAGGAACAAGAAGTTTTCTGAAATCAGCGTCGGCTCCAGGATCACCTCGCGCCGTGTCTCGCCCTGGTAGGCCGACACGCGCAGTTGCCGGCCGATGACGGCGGCCGTGACCACCGGCGCACCCTGCAGCGCGTCCAGTTGCACCGGCAGCGGGTGCCTGGCCGCGTAGTCGGCCGACGCGCAGGCCACGTAGCGCACCGGGCCCATCTCGCGCGCCACCAGGTTCTGCGGCGGCTCGGGGATCACGCGGATGGCGATGTCGACCTCGTCGCGCAGCAAGTCCTCGATGCGGTTCTCGAACACCACGTCGAGCACGATGCCGGGATACAGCCGCTTGAAGTCGAGCAGCCATTCGGCCATGACCAGTTGCCCGTAGCCGCTGGGCACGCTCAGCCGCACGCGGCCCTGCAGGCCCTGCCCCAGCGTGGTCACCGACTCGCGCGCCGCCAGCAGCTCGCCCTGGATGGCCACGCCGTGCTGGTAGAGCCGCAGGCCGATTTCGGTCGGCTCGGCGCGCCGGGTGGTGCGCCGCACCAGCTGCGCGCCCACCGAGCGCTCCAGTTGGTTCAGGTGGTAGCTGACGTTGGCGCGGCTCATCTTGAGCCGGCGGGCCGCCGCGCTCAGGTTGCCGGCATCGAGGATTTCCACCAGCAGGGTGAGCGATTGCAGGTCCATGTGACGATTGTGTCAAAAATTCTTTGACAGTCTGTCAACCGTCTATGCAATTGTCAAAGCCGCGGTGCGGACGAAGAATGCGGGGTTCACCCCCCAGAGCCTCGAGCCCGCACGGCTCGCAACGCAAGAGACAAGCAAGCACATGGCCACCACCACCCCGAGCCCCTCCACGTCCACCGGTCCCGTCACCTTCGAGCGTCGAGGCGACGTGTTCGTGGTGACCATCGACAACCCGCCCGTCAACGCCCTGGGCGTGGACGTGCGCCGCGGCCTCGTGGCCGCCATCGACGCGGCCGAAGCCGACAGCGCGGCCAAGGCCGTGCTGATCGTCGGCGCGGGCCGCAACTTCATTGCCGGCGCCGACATCCGCGAGTTCGGCCAGACGCCGCAGCCGCCGTCGCTGCCCGAGGTCTGCCTGAAGATCGAGAACAGCACGAAGCCGGTGGTCGCGGCCATTCACGGCGCGGCGCTCGGCGGCGGGCTCGAAGTGGCGCTGTCGGCGCACTACCGCCTGGCCTCGCCCACCGCCAAGCTGGGCCTGCCCGAAGTGGCGCTCGGCCTGCTGCCCGGCTCGGGCGGCACGCAGCGCGCGCCGCGCCTGATCGGCGTGAAGCCCGCGCTCGAACTGATGCTCAGCGGCCGCCATGCGGGCGCGAAGGAAGCGCTGTCGCTCGGCCTCGTCGACCGCGTGGGCAGCGACGCCGATGCGCAGGCGGAAGGCCTGGCCTACGCGCGGGAACTCGTCGCCGCCAACGCCCCCGTGCGCCGCACGCGCGAAGCCGGCGCGCTGGCCGACAAGGACGCCAGCCGCGCCGCGCTCGAAGCCGCGCGCGCCGACACCGCCAAGAAGAGCCGCGGCCTGTTCTCGCCGATGAAGATCATCGAAGCCGTCGAGGCCGCGCTCACGCTGCCCTTCGACGAAGGCATGGCGCTGGAGCGCAAGCTGTTCCTGCAGTGCATCGACAGCCCGCAGCGCGCGGGCCTGATCCACGCCTTCTTCGCCGAGCGCGAAGTGCTGAAGGCGCCCGAGACCAAGTCGGCCAAGCCGCGCGCGCTCGAAGCGGCCGGCATCGTCGGCGGCGGCACCATGGGCGCGGGCATCGCCGTGGCCATGCTCGACGCGGGCATGCCCGTGACCATGATCGAGCGCGACGAGCCCAGCCTGGCGCGCGGCCGCCAGCACGTGGAGAAGGTGTACGACGGCCTCATCAAGAAGGGCCGCATGACGCCCGAGGCCAAGGCCGCCGTGATGGCGGGCTTCTCGGGCTCCACGAGCTACGACGCGCTCGCGCAGGTCGACATCGTGGTCGAGGCCGTGTTCGAGGACATGGGCGTCAAGAAGGCCGTGTTCGCCGAGCTCGACCGCGTGTGCAAGCGCGGCGCGGTGCTGGCCACCAACACCTCGTACCTGGACATCGACGAAATCGCCGCCAGCATCTCGCGTCCGCAGGACGTGGTGGGCCTGCACTTCTTCTCGCCCGCCAACATCATGAAGCTGCTGGAGATCGTGGTGCCCGCCAAGGTGAGCGCCGACGTGGTCGCCACCGGCTTCGAGCTGGCCAAGAAGCTCAAGAAGGTGCCCGTGCGCGCCGGCGTGTGCGACGGCTTCATCGGCAACCGCATCCTGGCGGTGTACCGCCAGGCGGCCGACCACATGATGGAAGACGGCGCCTCGCCCTACCAGATCGACGAGGCCGTGCGCAACTTCGGCTACCCGATGGGCCCGTTCCAGGTGTCCGACCTGGCCGGCGGCGACATCGGCTGGGCCACGCGCAAGCGCAAGGCCGCCACGCGCGACCCGCAGGCGCGCTACGTGCAGGTGGCCGACCGCATCTGCGAGCGCGGCTGGTTCGGCCAGAAGACGCAGCGCGGCTACTACCTGTACCCCGAGCGCGCGCACCGGCGTGCCCGACCCCGAGGTGCTGGCCATCATCGACGCCGAGCGCGAACGCGCGGGCGTCAAGCCGCGCGCCTTCACCGAAGAAGAAATCATGCGCCGCTACATGGCCGCGATGGTCAACGAAGGCGCCAACGTGGTGCTGCAGCGCATTGCGCTGCGCCCGCTGGACGTGGACGTGACCTTTCTCTACGGCTACGGCTTTCCGCGCCACCGCGGCGGCCCGATGAAGTACGCCGACACCGTGGGCCTGCCGAAGGTGCTGGCCGACATCCGCGAGTTCGCCAAGGAAGACCCGATCTTCTGGAAACCGTCGCCGCTGCTGGTGCAGCTGGTCGAACGCGGCGCCGATTTCGCCAGCCTCAATCAATCCGAGTAATCAGAGTCAGCCGTACAGGAGCCATTCCCATGCGTGAAGCCGTCATCGTTTCCACCGCCCGCACCCCGCTCACCAAGGCGCACCGCGGCGAATTCAACATCACCCCCGGCGCCACGCTGGCCTCCTTCGCGGTGAAGGCCGCGGTCGAGCGCTCGGGCCTGGACCCGGCCCTGATCGAGGACGCGATCCTGGGCTGCGGCTACCCCGAAGGCACCACCGGCCGCAACATCGCGCGCCAGGCCATCATCCGCTCGGGCCTGCCGATCAGCATCGCCGGCACCACCGTGAACCGCTTCTGCGCCTCGGGCCTGCAGGCGATTGCCATGGCGGCCGGGCGCATCGTGGTGGACGGCGCGCCCGCCATGATCGCGGGCGGCGTCGAAAGCATCTCGCAGATCCGCGGCCGCAGCCCCGGCGACGGCGGCGACCTCAGCCTGGACCCGTGGATCGTGCAACACAAGCCCGAGCTGTACATGGCGATGATCGACACCGCCGACATCGTGGCCAAGCGCTACAACATCAGCCGCGAAGCGCAAGACCGCTTCTCGGCCGAGAGCCAGCGCAAGACTGAAGAGGCGCAACTGGCCGGCCGCTACAAGGACGAGATCGTGGCCTGCACCACCACCATGGCCGTGACCGACAAGGAGACCAAGGAAGTCACGCACCGCGAAGTCACCGCCACCGAAGACAACTGCAACCGCCGCGGCACCACCTACGAGGCGCTGGCCAAGCTCAAGCCCGTGATGGGCGAAGACAAGTTCATCACCGCCGGCAACGCCTCGCAGCTGTCCGACGGCGCCTCGGCCTGCGTGATGATGGAAGCCCGGGACGCCGAGCGCGCCAACCTCAAGCCGCTGGGCGCGTTCCGCGGCCTGGCGCTGGCCGGCTGCGAACCCGACGAGATGGGCATCGGCCCGGTCTTCGCGGTGCCCAAGCTGCTCGCGCGCCACGGCCTGAAGGTGCAGGACATCGACCTGTGGGAGCTCAACGAAGCCTTCGCCTCGCAGTCGATCTACTGCCAGGACAAGCTGGGCATTCCGTCGGAGCGCCTGAACGTGAACGGCGGCGCCATCTCCATCGGCCACCCCTTCGGCATGACCGGCGCGCGCCTGACGGGCCACGTGCTGATCGAAGGCAAGCGCCGCGGCGCCAAGTACGCCGTGGTCACGATGTGCATCGCCGGCGGCATGGGCGCGGCCGGCCTGTTCGAAATCTACTGAGGAGCCCGCGATGGACCTGAACTTCACGACCGAAGAAGAAGCCTTTCGCGGCGAAGTGCGCGCCTTCCTGGCGGCCAAGCTGCCGGTGCGGCTGTCCGAGAAAGTGCGCAGCGGCAAGATCCTCGAGAAGGCCGACATGCAGGAATGGCACGCCATCCTGAACGAGCGCGGCTGGCTCGCCAACCATTGGCCCGAGCAGTACGGCGGCCCGGGCTGGACGGCGGTCGAGAAGTTCATCTTCGAACACGAATGCGCGCTGGCGTTTTCGCCGCGCATCGTGCCCTTCGGCGTGAACATGCTGGGCCCGGTGCTCATCAAGTACGGCAACGAGGCACAGAAGCAGCACTGGCTGCCGCGCATCCTGAACGGCGACGACTGGTGGTGCCAGGGCTATTCGGAACCCGGCGCGGGCTCCGACCTGGCGGCGGTGAAGACCTCGGCCGTGCGCGGCATCGACGCGCAGGGCGACCACTACATCGTGAACGGCCAGAAGACCTGGACCACGCTGGGCCAGCACGCCAACATGATCTTCTGCCTGGTGCGCACCAACCGCGAGGCGAAGAAGCAGGAGGGCATCAGCTTCTTGCTGATCGACATGACCTCGCCCGGCGTGGAAGTGCGCCCGATCATCACGCTCGACGGCGAGCATGAAGTGAACGAGGTGTTCTTCTCCGACGTGCGCGTGCCGGCAGAGAACCTCGTGGGCGAAGAGAACAAGGGCTGGACCTGCGCCAAGTACCTGCTGACCTACGAGCGCACCAACATCGCGGGCGTGGGCTTCTCGGTGGCCGCGCTCGAACAGCTCAAGGGCATTGCCGCCACGCAGACCAAGAACGGCAAGCCGCTGGCCGACGACCCGGCCTTTGCCGCGCGCATGGCGCGCGTGGAGATCGACCTGGAGAACATGAAGACCACCAACCTGCGCGTGATCGCGGCGGTGGCCGGTGGCGGCGTGCCGGGCGCGGAGAGCTCGATGCTCAAGATCCGCGGCACCGAGATTCGCCAGGAAATCTCTTCGCTGGCCCGCCGCGCGATGGGCCCGTATGGCCGACCCTTCATCGCCGAGGCATTGAAGGACGGCTACGAAGGCGAGACCTTCGGGCCCGACTACGCGTCGGCCGCCGCGTCGCGCTACTTCAACAACCGCAAGCTGTCGATCTTCGGCGGCTCGAACGAAATCCAGAAGAACATCATCTCCAAGATGATCCTCGGGCTGTAAAGGAGACACGCACATGAACTTCGCACACACCGAAGACCGGCGCATGCTCGCCGACAGCCTGAACCGCTTCATCAGCGAGCAGTACGCGTTCGACGCGCGCAACCGCATCGCGCAATCGCAGCACGGGTTCAGCAAGGAAATCTTCCAGCAGTTCGCCGAGCTCGGCGTGATCGGCGCGCTGTTCAGCGAGGCCGACGGCGGCTTCGGCGGCGGCGGCTTCGACATTGCCGTGGTCTTCGAGGCCCTGGGCCGCGGGCTCGTGGTCGAGCCGCTGCTGGGCGCGGTCATGGTCGGCGAGGCGCTGAGCGCCGCGGGCACCGACGCGCAGAAAGAAAAGCTCGGCGACATCATCAACGGCGTGGCTGTGGCGGCCTTTGCGCACGACGAAGCCGACACGCACTACGAACGCACGCGTGTCTCGACCCGCGCCGAGCGCAGCGGCGACGGCTGGGTGCTTCACGGCGCGAAAGCCGTCGTGCCGCAAGGCGAGCAGGCCGACCTGTTCCTGGTCTCGGCGCGCACCTCGGGCGCGGTGGACGACGAAGCCGGCATCTCGCTGTTCCTGGTGCCCGCGAAGACCGCCGGCCTCACGGTGCGCGGCTGCCCCGCCATCGACGGCGGCCGCGTCGCCGAACTCACGCTGGACGGCGTGAAGCTCGGCGCCGACGCGCTGCTCGGCGCTGAAGGCCAGGGCCACGCCACGCTGGAGCGCGCCATCGGCCGCGGCGTGCTGGCGCTGTGCGCTGAAGCACTGGGCGCGATGGAAGCGGCCAAGACCGCGACCCTGGAATACCTGCGCACGCGCAAGCAGTTCAGCATCCTGATCGGCAGCTTCCAGGCGCTGCAGCACCGCATGGCCGACCTGTTGCTCGAAATCGAACAGGCCCGCTCGGCCGTCATCAACGCGGCTGCCGCCATCGACACCGGCGACCGCGTGACGCGCGAGCGCGCGCTGTCGGCCGCCAAGTTCAGCATCGGCCGCATCGGCGCGCTGGTGGCCGAAGAAAGCATCCAGATGCACGGCGGCATCGGCATGACGTGGGAGCTGCCGCTGCCCCACTACGCCAAGCGCCTCGTGATGATCGACCACCAGCTGGGCGACGAAGACCACCACCTGCAGCGCTACATCGCGCTCGGCAAGGAGCTGGCGGCATGAGCGACAGCAACAAGACCGTGCTGATCTCGCAGGAAGGCGCCGTGCGCATCCTGACCAACAGCAACCCCGCCGCGCGCAACGCGATCACGCCGACGCTGTACGCCGAGCTGCGGGCCGCGCTGGCCGACGCCGAGAACGACCCGGGCGTGGGCGCCGTGGTGTTCACCGGCGCGGGTGATTTCTTCTGCTCGGGCGGCGACCTCAACCTGCTGGCCAAGCGCCGCGAGCTGCCCGCCTCGGAGCGCCGCGAAAAGCTCGAAGGCCTGCACGACCTGGTCCGCGCGCTGCGCGACTGCGGCAAGCCCGTGATCGCGGCCGTCGAAGGCGGCGCGGCGGGCGCGGGCCTGTCGATGGCGCTGGCCTGCGACATGCTGGTGTCGGCGCGCGATGCGTTCTACACCGTGGCCTACATCAAGGTCGGCCTCACGCCCGACGGCGGCGCCACCGCCTTCCTTGCGGAGTTCGTCTCGCGCCAGGTGCTCACCGAGATGTGCCTGACCGGCGACCGCATGCCGGCCGAGCGCCTGCACGCGCTGGGCGCCGTCAACCGCCTGACCGACAAGGGCGCCGCGCTGGCCGAGGCCGTCGCGCTCGCGGCCAAGGTGGCGGGCGGCCCGCAGCGCGCGAGCGCGCGCATCAAGACGCTGTGCCGCCAGGCGCACCGCAGCACGCTCGAAGCGCAGCTGGACGCCGAGGCCGTGTTCATGGTCGAGTCGCAGGCCGACGCCGAAGCGGCCGAAGGCATCGGCGCCTTCCTGGGCAAGCGCAAGCCCGACTTCGCGGCGCTGCGCCACGCCGCAAGGCGCAAGCGTCCTGACGCCGGCCTTGCCCTCCCCCCGTGCCAGGCTCTTCGCCTGCCCCCGGGGGTTTTCGTTTTTCCTGGAGTTGCCCTCATGTCCTCGCTGAATTCCTCGCTGCCGCTTGCCGGCGTGCGCGTCCTCGATCTGTCCCGCATCCTGGCGGGCCCCTGGTGCGGCATGGTGCTGGCCGACATGGGCGCCGAGGTCATCAAGGTCGAGCACCCGGGCCGCGGCGACGACACGCGCGACTGGGGCCTGCGCGTGGGCAAGACCGAGACCGCCTACTTCAACAGCGTGAACCGCAACAAGCGCTCGGTCACGCTCGACCTGCAGACGCCCGAAGGCCAGCAACTGGCGCGCGACCTCGCCAAACAGTGCGACGTGGTGATCCAGAACTTCAAGTTCGGCGGCATCGACAAGCTGGGCCTGGGCTACGAGCAGCTCAGCAAGGAGCAGCCGGGCCTGATCTACTGCTCGATCTCGGGCTACGACCGCACCGGCCCCGAAGCCGCGCGCCCGGGCTACGACCTCGTGGTGCAGGGCGAAGCCGGCCTGATGGCGCTGAACGGCGAGGCCAACCAGCCGCCGCTGAAGTTCGGCGTGGCCGCGGTCGACCTGTTCACCGGCATGTACTCGGCGCAGGCCATCCTGGCGGCGCTCTACCAGCGCGAGAAGACCGGCAAGGGCCGGCATGTGGAAATGGCGCTGTTCGACTGCGGCCTCATGATCACCGCCTACTACGGCCTGGAAGCGCTGCTGATGGGCGAAGACCCGCCGCGCTACGGCAACTCGCATCCGTCGATCGTTCCTTATGGCGTGTTCGACGCGGCCGACGGCCCGCTGGTGATCACCGTGGGCAACAACGCGCAGTTCGCGCGCTTCTGCACCGACGTGATCGAGCGGCCCGACCTCGCGGCCGACGAGCGCTTCAAGACCAACATCCTGCGCTCGGCCAACCGCGCCGTGCTGCTGCCCGAGCTGCACGCCGAGCTGGCCAAGCGCCAGCGCACCGACCTGCTGGCCAGGCTCACCGCCTCAGGCATTCCGTGCGGCGAGGTGCTGGGCCTGCTGGAGGCGCTGCAATCGAAGCGCGCGAGCGACGCCGGCCTCGTCACCACGCAGCCGCACCCGGTGGCCGGCACGGTGAACGTGCTGGCGCCCCCTTACCGTTTCGACGGCGAGCGCCTGCCCGTGCGCAGCGCGCCGCCGACCCTGGGCGAAGGCACGCACGACGTGCTGCAGTCCCTCCTTGGCCTGTCGGACGAAAAGCTGGCAGCGCTGAAAACGAGTGGCGTCGTCTGAACACGACGCCCGTATTGACCCAAGCAGACAAGACCCAATGGCTTCCCTTTCCATCCTTCGCAATCCCGTTCGCCGCGCCCTCATCGCCCTCGCCCTGCCCCTGGTGGCAGGCGCCGCCTTCGCGCAAGCCTGGCCCGCCAAGCCGATCACGCTGATCGTGCCCTTCCCGCCCGGCGGCCCGACCGACGTGGCCTCGCGCATCGTGGCGCAGAAGATGTCGGTGGCGCTCAAGCAGAACATCGTGATCGACAACCGCAGCGGCGCCTCGGGCACCGTGGGCGCCGCCGCCGCCTCGCGCGCCGCGCCCGACGGCTACACCTTCGTGATGCTGGCCACGCCCACGCTGCTGGCCTCGCACCTGTACGGCCCGACCGGCTACGACATCTTCAAGAACTTCACGCCCGTGGGCTCGGTGTACGACCTGCCGATCGTGCTGGTGGTCAACCCCAAGTCGCTGCCCGACGTGAACGGCGTGCAGGACCTCATCGCCAAGGCCAAGGCCGAGAGCGGCAAGCTCAACTACACGACGGCCGGCGCCGGCAGCTTCGGCCACCTGACGACCGAGCAGCTCAAGACCATCGGCAAGTTCGACATGCAGCACGTGCCCTATCGCGGCAGCGCGCCGGCCGTGACCGACCTGATCGGCGGCCAGGTGCCCGCCATGTTCTCGGACCTCGTGGGCGTGCTGCCGCACATCAAGGCCGGCAAGCTGCGCGCCATCGCGGTCGGCTCTGGCAAGCGCGTGAGCCTGCTGCCCGACGTGAAGACGGTGGCCGAGCAGGGCTTCCCCGGTTTCGACGCCACCTCGTGGGGCGGACTGCTGGCACCGGCCGGCACGCCCAAGGACGTGATCGACCGCATGAGCGCCGAGCTGAAGACCGCCCTGGCCGACAAACAGGTGCAGGAGAAGCTGGAGAGCGTGGGCTCCTTCGCGGCCTACCGCACGCCGGCGCAGACCGGCGTGCGCATGCGCGAGGACTTCGAACGCTGGGGCAAGGTCATTCGCGACAACCACATCACGAACCAGTAAAACAGCCGGGCCGGCAGGGCGACGACACCACCAAGGAGACAGACATGACTGACACGCACCAGAACAACTACAAGACGCCGGTCGGCGCACCGTTTCGCCCCGCCCACCCCGTTCGCAGCCTCGCGGACATCCGCAAGCTCGAAGAAACGCCGCTGGCGCAGGCGCTCACGGTGCGCAGCACCTACGAGATCTTTCGCAACGCGGGCCATGCCTTCGGCGAGAAGACCGCGCTGACCTTCCTGCGCACCGGCAACCCGGCCGACGCGCCGATCCGCTGGTCGTACGCCGAGCTGCTCGCGCGCATCCACCAGACCGCCAACCTGCTGCACACGCTGGGCGTGGGGCCGAACGACGCGGTGGCGGTGCTGCTGCCCGGTTGCCTCGAATACCACCTGGCGCTGTGGGGCGGCGAGGCAGCCGGCATCGTGCAGCCGCTGAACCCGCTGCTGACCGACGAGAAGCTGGTGGCGCTGATGACGGCCGCGCGCGCCAAGGTGCTGATCGCCTACGGCTCGGACAGCGAATCGGGCATGTGGTCGAAGGCCATGCGCCTGCGCGGCCAGGTGCCGACGCTGACCACCGTGCTGCGCGTGGCGCCGCATGACGAGGCGCCCGGCGCGGCTGGCACGCTGCCTGAAGGCGTGGCCGAGTTCGACGTGCTGCGCGCCGCGCAACCCAACGACCAGCTCGTGAGCGGCCGCGACATCGCGCCCGGCGACATCGCCGCGTACTTTCATACCGGCGGCACCACGGGTGCGCCGAAGCTCGCGCGCCACAGCCACGGCGCGCAGGTGTTCACCGCCTGGGCCAGCGTGCAGGTCGCGGGCATGAACGAGAACGGCATTTCCATCAACGGCTATCCGCTGTTCCATGTGGCGGGCGTGCTGCCGGCCTCGCTGTCGTCGCTGTCGGCGGGGGTGGAGGTGATCATTCCCACGCCCTCGCTGCTGCGCAACAAGGAGGTGCTGGCCAACTACTGGAAGCTGGTGGCGAAGTACCGGCCGACCTCGCTGTCGGCCGTGCCCACCGTGCTCGCCGCGCTGGCCAACGTGCCGCTGGACGGCGCGGACATTTCATCGATCACCTATTGCCGCACCGGCGCCGCCGTGCTCGCGCCCGAACTGGCCGCGCGCTTCGAGCGGCTGTTCGGCCTGCACGTGCACGAAAGCCTCGGCATGACCGAGATGGCCGGCATCTCGACCATCACGCCGCCGGGCGTGAGCGGGCCCGCGGGCTGCGTCGGCTTTCGGCTGCCGTACATGCAGATGCGCGTGGTGGCGCTCGACGAGAACGGCAACGCCAGCGACCGCGAGATGCCTGCCGGCGAGCAAGGCATGGTGCTGTTCAAGTCGCCCAACGTGTTCTCGGGCTTCGTGGACCCGGCCGACAACGCCAAGGCCTTCACCGCCGACGGCTGGCTGGCCACCGGCGACCTGGGCTGGATCGACAGCGAAGAGCGGCTCAACCTCACGGGCCGCTCGAAGGACCTGATCATTCGCAGCGGCCACAACATCGACCCCAAGACCATCGAGGACGCGCTGGGTGCGCACCCCGCCGTGCAGCTGTGCGCGGCCGTGGGCGCGCCCGACGCCTACGCGGGCGAACTGCCCGTGATCTTCGCGACGCTGGTGCCCGGCGCCTCGGCCACCGAAGAAGAACTGCTGGCCTTCACCGCCGCGCGCGTCGACGAAGCGCCGGCGCGGCCCAAGTGGGTGTCGGTGATCGACACCATGCCGATGACCAACGTCGGAAAGATCTACAAGCCCGAGCTGCGCGCCATGGCCGCGCGCCACGTGGTGGCCGCGGCGGTGGCCGAGGCGTGTGCCGAACTCGGCGTGCCCGAGGCCGCGCGCCCTGTCGTCAAGACCGAAGGCGAGAGCCTCGTGCAGGTGCTGATCGACAGCGCCGCCGTCGGCACGCTGGCCGCGCCGCTGCAGGAGCGGCTGCACAAGGCGCTGGAGCCCCTGCCCTTCAAGACGCGCATCGCGGCGCAATGATTTTTGAAACCTGAACCAAGACCGAGAGACAGAGACAACCGATGACCTTCCGCCTTCCGACCCGCCGCGCGCTGCTGTGCGCCACCGCCTCTGTCGCCACGCTGTGCGCGCTGCCCCATGCGCAGGCCCAGAACACCTACCCGAACAAGCCGATCCGCATGGTCGTGCCGTTCGCGGCCGGCGGCGCCACCGACGTGCTCGCGCGTGTGCTGGGCCAGAAGATGGCGGCCGGCCTGGGCCAGCCCGTGATCGTCGACAACAAGCCCGGCGCGGCCGGCATCATCGGCACCGACGCGGTGGCCAAGGCCGCGCCGGACGGCTACACCATCGTGCTGGGCCTGAGCAATTCGCTGATGACCAACGAGTTCCTCTACGAGAAGCTGCCCTACGACACGCAGAAAGACCTCACGCTGGTCTACCAGATCGCGATGGCGCCGCTGGTGCTGGTGGTGCACCCCAGCGTGCCCGCCAAGACCGGCGCCGAGGTGCTGAAGTACGTCACCGCCAACAAGGGCAAGGTGGCCTACGGTTCATACGGCGTGGGCGCCTACCCGCACCTGGCCGGCGCGCACATGAGCCTGGCAACGCAGTCCGACATGAGCCACGTCGCCTACAAGGGCGAGGCGCCGATGGTGCAGGACCTGATCGGCGGCCAGATCCAGATGGCCTATGCGAGTGCCCTGGTGGCCAAGCCGCACATCGACTCCGGCAAAGTCCGCGCCATCGGCGTGAGCGGCGAGCGCCGCATGAGCACGCTGCCCAACGTGCCCACGCTGGCCGAGCAGGGCCTGAAGGACGAGGCCTACCGCGTGACCGGCTGGCTCGCCATTGCCGTGCCCGCCAAGACGCCCAAGCCCATCGTGGACCGCATCGCGGAAGAAGTGCGCAAGGCCACGCAGCAGCCCGACGTGCGCGATCGCGTGGCGGCCATGGGCTTCGAGATCAAGGACAGCTCGCCCGAGCTCTTCGCCACCGCCTGGAAGGCCGAGCGCCCGGTGTGGGAGCGCCTGATCAAGCAGTCGGGCGCACGGCTCGAGTAATTCATTTTTTTCGTCATTCAAAGGAACAGCCATGAAGGTTCTTGTGCCTGTCAAACGGGTCGTCGATTACAACGTCAAGGTGCGCGTGAAGAGCGACGGCACCGGGGTGGACATTGCCAACGTCAAGATGAGCATGAACCCCTTCGACGAGATCGCGGTCGAAGAAGCGGTTCGCCTCAAAGAGAAGGGCGTTGTGACTGAAGTGATCGCCGTTTCTTGCGGTGATGCGAAGTGCCAGGAAACGCTGCGCACTGCCATGGCCATCGGCGCCGATCGCGGCATCCTGGTCGAGACGACCGAAGAGCTGCAGCCGCTGGCTGTCGCCAAGCTGCTGAAGGCACTGGTCGACAAGGAACAGCCGCAGCTGATCATCCTGGGCAAGCAAGCCATCGACGACGACGCCAACCAGACCGGCCAGATGCTGGCTGCGCTGGCCGACCTGCCGCAAGCCACCTTCGCCTCGAAGGTCGAAGTGGCAGGCGACAAGGCCACTG
>NZ_MOWM01000091.1 GCF_016082275.1 Variovorax sp. E3 | reverse complement strand
CACCATGCACCGCATCAGCACCAGCAGGCCCATCAGCCGCACGACGAGCGCCAACCGCGCCATCACGGCAACAGCCACAGCCCGACGCAAGCCAACCAGGTCGCGCACCTGCGCGCTGAAGCGGTCGGCGGCGGCGCGGGCCAGCCGGATCCGTTGCGCACCAGCGTCGACCACATGGGTGGCGGCCGTGGCCGCGGTCGCCCGGGTGGCGGCGGCGGTGGTGGCGGCTACGGCGGCAACCGCTCGGGCGGCGGTGGCCGTTCGGGTGGTGGCGGTGGTGGTTACGGCGGCGGCGGTGGCCGCTCGGGTGGCGGTGGTGGTGGCCGTTCGTTCGGTCGCTGATCCACGCTGACGGTCCTAGTACCGGCCAATGAACAAGGGCACTTCGGTGCCCTTTTTCATGGGCGCCCGCTCAGCGTGGCGCTGCCGTGCTCGCCCGGATGTTCTTCGCGATGCGCAGCGCCAACGCGTCGACCGCGTCGTCGTAGCTCTGCGCCACGGCCTGCGGCTGCCCCACCATGTCGCCGAGCTCGCCCAGCGATAGGCGGGATTGCCGGGCACGCTGGTGGGGGTGTCGCCGCCGGCATCGGCGCCGTAGTAGATGGTGTCCGTCCAGACGGTGTCGCCGTCCTTGGCGCTCATCAGATAGCCGCTGATGTTGACGCGCGGCACGTAGTCGTTGGAGAAGCGCGCCGACAGCATGCCGACCTCGTTGAAGTAGACATGCAGCACGGGCAGCGAGGTCTGCAGCTTCGCCAGGTCGATGCTGTCGGGCGAAGCCGGCGGCCGCGCCACGCCTTCGAGCACCTGCGCCTGGTAGCCCTGCGCGTTCAGCTGCCGCACCAGCGCCGCCGTGAACTTCGGCCCCATGTCCTTGCGCACGGACTCCATGCGCTCGTTGAAGTCCGAACCCTTCACGCGATCGGCAATCGACTGCCACAGGACCCCGAGGGGGACACCCTTGTTCTCGGTGTGCAGCTTGGCGATCGGCGCCACGGGGATCACCATGATGCGGGTGACGACGGGCAGGGGCGGCGGCGTACTGGGGCCGGAGCCGCAGGCGGCGATGGCCAGGGTGCCCGCCAGCGCGATCGACAGAAGAATGCGGCGTGACGGGGCGTGATGACGCTTCATTGTTGTTTCCGCTCGCGGCGGCTCCCTGGTTCGTTTTTTATTGCGTTGCGCACGGCCTGGTACAGGGCGGCGTGGCCGGCAATCGTAGCTCGGGACACAATCGTGTCGCCATGACCTACATCCCACCCAACTACGCCACCCTCTTCGTAGCCACCTGCAACCTCCTGAACCTCGCGAACCCGAACCGCGTGTACTACGAGAACCAGGACGCCTACACCGAGCACGAGTACGAGCGAAAGATCGACTGGACCGGCGAGCGCTTTCACGCGCTCAACGCCGACGTGCTGGCCGTGCAGGAGGTGTGGGACGAAGCGGCGCTCAAGGCCTGCATCGCGCGCAGCGGCCTGCGCTACGACTTCGTGTCGGTGCCCGGCGCGGAAAACACGCCGCCGCACACGGGCGCACAAGGCACGCCGCGCGTGGGCATCGCCACGCGGCTGAAGGTGGACGACATCCGCTCCTTCGTCGACTTTCCGCCGGGCTTCGGCGTCGAGGTGCCCGGCCTGGGCGCGCACACGCGCTTCGAGCGGCCCCCCCTGCTGGCCACGGTGCGCATGAAGCACGGCCAGCAGGTGCATGTGCTCACGGTGCACCTGAAGTCCAAGCGCCCCAAGTTCCTGCAGGACGCGCAGGGCAACCACCTCGAGGACCGCGACGACCGCAAGGTCGCGTGATGGCTTCATTGCGCTCGCTGCTGATGCGCGGCGCGGAAGCCGCGGCCCTGCGCTGCATCGTCATCGACCTGCTGCAGGGCACGAACACGCCGCTGGTGGTGATGGGCGACTTCAACGACAACCCGCACAGCGTCACCACGCAGCTGGTGGCGGCCACATCGGAAGTGGCCTACGACAAGGCGCGCGCGACGTGGCGCTGTTCACGCCTACGAGATGCAGGGCGAGTCGGCGCTGAAGAAGGACGTGGCCTATTCGCACATCCATCAGGGCTTTCCGGACGTGCTCGACCAGATCCTGGTGAGCGAAGAGTTCGTGGCGAGCAGCCGCCACAGCCTGGGCGACGTGCGGCGGGTCGACTACTTCAACGACCACCTGCACGAAGGGCGCGACCGCTCGCGCTCCGACCACGGCTTCGTGCGCGCGCTGCTGCGGCTGCGCACCGCCTGAGCCCGAGGGCCCGGGCGCGTCGGCCTGTCAGCCCATGCGCCGGCCGGTCTGCCGGTCGAACAGGTGCACGCTGTCGACATCGATCGCCAGGCGCACGAGCTCGTCGGGCCGTGCGTCGACGCGGCCGTGCACGGCCAGCACCAGCTTGGCTTCGCCGACCTGCACCAGCAGCTCGGTCTCGGCGCCCGTGGGCTCGACCACGATCACCTTGGCCTCCACGGCCTGCGAACCGCCGCCCAGCGTGATGTCGCCGGGCCGGATGCCGTAGTGCACCGACTGGCCGTCGGGCGCCGAGGTGCGGGCCGGCACCGGCCAGCGCGCGCCCTGCGCCTCGACCCAGCACTCGCCACCCGCGCGGCGCACCGTGCCCTCGATCACGTTCATCGACGGCGAGCCGATGAACTGCGCCACGAACAGGTTGTCGGGGCGGTCGTACAGGTCGAGCGGCGTGCCGATCTGCTCGACGATGCCGTCGTGCATCACCACGATGCGGTCGGCCATGGTCATGGCCTCGATCTGGTCGTGCGTCACGTAGACGGTGGTGGTCTTCAGGCGCTGGTGCAGCGCCTTGATTTCGGCGCGCATGGCCACGCGCAGCTTGGCGTCGAGGTTGGACAGCGGCTCGTCGAACAGGAACACCTTCGGGTCGCGCACGATGGCGCGGCCCATGGCCACGCGCTGGCGCTGGCCGCCCGAGAGTTCGCGCGGGTAGCGGCCCAGCAATGCGTCGAGGTTGAGGATCTTCGCGGCGCGCGACACGCGCTCGTCGGTCACCGACTTCTCGGCGCTGCGCAGGCGCAGGCTGAAGCCCATGTTCTCGCCCACCGTCATGTGCGGATAGAGCGCGTAGCTCTGGAACACCATGGCGATGTCGCGGTCCTTCGACTCGAGGTCGTTGACCACGCGGCCGTCGATCATGATCTCGCCGCCGCTGATGTCTTCCAGGCCCGCGAGCATGCGCAGCAGCGTCGACTTGCCGCAGCCCGAAGGCCCGACCAGCACCACGAACTCGCCGTCGGTGATGTCGAAGCCCAGGCCCTTGATGATCTGGACCTTGCCGAAGGATTTCTGGATATTGCGAAAGGATACGGATGCCATCTTGTTGTCCCTGGATGCGTTCGTTCGGTCAGCTCTTGACGGCGCCGGCGGTCAGCCCGCCCACCATGTAGCGCTTGAAGGTGTAGTAGATCGCCGCGGGCGGCAACGCGTAGATGAGGCCGGTGGCCATGAGCAGTTCCCACGGCGAATCATCGGCCGAGAGGAAGTTGCCGAGCGCAACGGCAAGCGTCACGCTCTTGTCGTTGGACAGCAGCAGGAACGCATAGAGGTACTCGTTCCAGGCCAGCAGCAGCGAATAGGTGCCCACCGCCACGAGCGACGGCACCATCAGCGGCAGGTACACGAGACGGAACAGCTGCAGCGGCGAGGCACCGTCCATGCGCGCGGCTTCGTCCAGCTCGTAGGGCAGCTTGTCCGACGCCTGCTTGAGCACCCAGATGCAGTACGGCGAGGCGATGGTCACCATGGCCAGGATGAGCGCCCACTGGCTGTTGAGCAGCCCGTAGTTGCCCATGGTCTTGTACATGGGCACCGCCAGGAAGGCTGCCGGAATGAAGTACGTGAACAGCGCCAGGTTCATCACCGTGCGCCCGCCGCGCACGCGCAGCCGGCTGATGGCGAAGGCCGCGGTGGTGGCCACGAACAGCGTGAGCGCGCCCACCGACAGCGCGATGACCAGCGAGTTCCACAGCTGCTGCCAGAAGTGGTCCAGGTAGAAGTGCTTCTGGTGAAACACCGTGCTGAAGTTCGCCAGCGTGGGCGTGGTCGGCCACAGGTGCCCGGAAGTGGCCGAGTCCTTGGTCGAGAAGGCGAACAACGCCATGTGATAGACCGGAATCAGCGTCCACAGCAGCACCGGGATGCCGATGAGCAACAGCTTGGCCTCGGTCGCTATGGCCTTGGGGGTCCAGCGTTTCATTTCGAGAGCCTCTTCATCATGAAGTAAACAAGCGGCAGCACGAGCGGCATGGCCACCACGATGGATGCCATCGACAGGTCGACCTGGTCCAGCCGCAGGTAGCGGATGCCCAAGGTGGCCAGCACGTGCGTCAGGTCGGCGGGGCCGCCACCGGTCAGCAGGTACACGCTGTTGAAGTCGCCCAGCGTCCAGATCATCGAGAGGATGAGCGAGGTGATGTACAGCGTCTTGAGCGCGGGCCAGCTCACGAAGCGGAACTTCTGCCACGAGGTGGCGCCGTCGACCGATGCGGCCTCGTACTGCTCCGTGGGAATGGCCAGCCGCCCGGCCACCAGGATCAGTGTCCAGAACGGCAGCGACTTCCACACGTGCACCAGCATCGCGAAGCCCAGCGCCAGCGTCGGGTCGTTGAGCCAGTTGGGGCCGTCGGCGCCCGTGAGGCGGAAGATGGTGGTGTTGATCACGCCCCACTCGGGGTTGAGCATGAAGCGGAACGACAGGATGGTGGGAATCGACGGCATCGCCCACGGCAGGATGAAGATCGCCGAGACGATCTTGATCCACCAGCGCGAGGTAACGAAGAAGCCCGACAGCACCAGCGCCACCAGCATCTTGACGTTGATGGCCACGATCAGGAACACGGCCGTGTTGATGACGGAGCGGAAGAAGATCGGGTCTTCGACCAGCTTGACGTAGCTCTGCGGATGGCGCGCGAGCCAGAGCCCGTACCCCACCGGGTAGAGCACGAACACCAGGAAAACCAGCAGGTAGGGCACGACCATCACCGCGCCCCAGAACTGCCAGCGTGCGTGGCGCGCGCCCAGGTTGGCAAGGGGTGCCGCGGTGGTCGCGGCGGCGGGAGCGGAAGCGGTGACGGTCGAGCTCATGGCGTCGGCTGTGGTGCGTTCGTCGAGCGTGCCGCGCTTACTGCGCCGCCACCGTCTTGATGCGGGCGATCATCTCGTCCACGGCCTTGTCCACCGGCACCTTGTCGGTCACGATGCGGCTCATGGCCTTGGCCCAGACGTTCTCGTTGTTGATCACGGTGAAGCGGTAGTTCTTGGTGAACTCGAAGGTCACGGTGCCGGCGGCGTACTGGTTGAACACCGACTTGCGATGCGAGTCGGCCTGCCAGAACGGGCTGGCCTGCCCGCCTTGGTCACGGGGAACCAGCGGCCCAGAGAACCCTCGACGTACGGCGTGAGGTTTTCCTCCTGCAGCAGGAACGACACGAACTCCTTGGCGCGCGCCTTGTTCTTGGCGTCCTTGAACACCACGCCGGTCTTCACCGCGGTGCGGTAGACCATCTTGGTGCCGTCGGGCTTGGTCGGGAAACCGGCCGTGCGGATGCGCTCGGTGTAGTTCTTGCGCGCCTCTTCACGCTGCTCGGCCGTGAGCGTGGCGTTGTTCGAGTCGTCGAGCCACTTGGCCGGCAGCGAGATGGTCGCGTTGTGCGTCATCACGGTCGTCTTGTTGTGGAAGGCGACGTTGTTGTCCGGGTCCTTCCAGCTGGTGGACGAAGGCGGCGTGCAGCCCGTGAGGTAGGGCTTGGTGTAGTCGGTCATGGCCGCGATGAGGCCGGTGCGCACCTTGGGGTCGTCGACCAGCAGCTTGCCGTTGTCGTCGACCAGCTTGACGTTGTAGGCGTCCATGAAGGTCAGGAACGAATAGAACGCGTCGCTCGAGTCCACGCCCATGGGCATGCCGATGCCGAAGGTGCGCTTGCCGGTCTTCTGGCGGCTCGCGGGTTGCACCTTCTCGCACCAGAAGGGCCAGTATTCCTTCCAGGTCGTCGGGATGTCCGACTCCTTGAAGCCGGCCTCGGCCAGCATGTCGATCCAGTACTCGATGTGCATCGTCTGCTGCTTGATCGGGAAGGCGTAGTAGGCCTTCTTCTTCGTCTGGTCGTTGTAGAGGAAGGTGGTCTCGATCGTGTTCGTCGCGAAGCGGTCCTTCATGGGCGTGAGCACGCTGCCGATGTCCTCGAGCTTGCCGTCGAAGGCCCACTTGCCGGTGACCTGGAAGTCGTACACGTCGGCGTAGGCCACGTCGGGCGGGCTGCCCGAGTCGAGCGCGGACACGGTCTTGGGGATCATGTCCTGCACCGGGTACTGCGACAGCTCGACCTTCACGTCCTTGTGCTTTTCCTCGAACTTCTTGATGGCGGCGTACAGCGCGTCGTCCTCCGCCTTGTAGAAGCCCTTGACCCACCAGACGGTGAGTTTTTCCTGCGCGAAGGCGTTGCCTGACGCGATCAGGCCCAGCGCGACCAGCGTCGGCGCAATGAGCGATTTGACGAGTTTCATGGTTTTGTCTCCTTCTCTTCTTGGGTGGAATTTGCTCGGGGCGCGAGCGTAGGGTGAAAGAACCGGGTGCGAACTGCGGACAAACGCCTAGGCGACGTGAAAGACGTGGACGGCGCGGCTAGCTGGCCTTGAGCCTTGGCGGTGGCCTGCTCAGGCGTGGCAATCGACGCCGGGAACCGAGCACGTCCTCGATGTCCTGGCGCGCGCCGTCGATGAGGCGAATGATCGCGAGCTCGGCCTTCACCGGGTCGTGCGCGATCACCGCGTCGAGCACCGCGCGGTGCAGCGGCAGCGACAGCGTGGGGCCGTCGGTCTTGGTGGTCGATATCTCGAAACTGGTGCGCAGCAGCGCATTGAGCACCTTGCTCATCTGCGAAATCATGCGGTTGCCCGCCGCGGTGAGCAGGCCGTTGTGAAAGCGCAGGTCGAAGGTGACGTAATCGCCGCCGTTCTCGACGGCATCCTTCATGCCCGCGTAGGCGGCCTCGATTTCCTCGATGTCCTTGGGGCCGGCGCGTTCGGCCGCGAGGCGCACCGCCGCGGGCTCGACCACGCGGCGCAGGTCCTGCAGGTCGCGCAGGAACTCGGGCGTGAGGCCGGCGCGTGCCTGCCAGGTAATGACGTCGGGGTCGAACCAGTTCCACTTGTCCTTGGGCAGCACGCGCGTGCCGACCTTCGGGCCCGTGACGATCAGGCCCTTGGCGGCCAGCGACTTGATGGCCTCGCGCACCACGGTACGGCTCACACCCAGTTCCTCGCCGAGGATGGGCTCGGCGGGAATCGAAGCACCAATGGCATAACGCCCCGCCACCACGGCTTCACCGAGCAGCTCCAGCGTTCGACCGTGGATGTTCTTGATCATGTGCGATGTGAAATTTGCTATCTCGCCGCTCGAAAACACTAAGGCTCCAGCAGCTCGTTCGCGCTTATCATATGATGATTGAAACGGCCGATCGGCAGGACAAACCCTGAGGTTTTTGGCTTACAAATCAAAGACAAAGAGACACAACCCATGACCATTCCACCCAAGAAAAAAGCCGGTGAACTTCGCAGCCAGCAATGGTTCGGCCGCCACGACCGCGACGGCTTCATCTACCGCAGCTGGATGAAGGGCAAGGGCGTGCCGCACGACCAGTTCGACGGTCGCCCGGTCATCGGCATCTGCAACACCTTCAGCGAACTCACGCCCTGCAACTCGCACTTCCGCACGCTCGCCGAGCAGGTGAAGATCGGCGTATACGAGGCCGGCGGCTTTCCGCTCGAGTTCCCGGTGATGTCGCTCGGCGAAACGCTGCTGCGCCCCACCGCCATGCTGTATCGCAACCTCGCGAGCATGGACGTCGAGGAAAGCATCCGCGGCAACCCGCTCGACGGCGTGGTGCTGCTCATGGGCTGCGACAAGACCACCCCCGCGCTGATGATGGGCGCGGCCAGCGTCGACCTGCCGACCATCGGCGTGTCGGGCGGCCCGATGCTGTCGGGCAAGTGGCGCGGGCAGGAGCTGGGCTCGGGCACCGGCGTGTGGCAGATGAGCGAGCAGGTGCGCGCCGGCACGCTCAAGCTGCAGGACTTCTTCGAGGCCGAGAGCTGCATGCACCGCAGCCACGGCCATTGCATGACGATGGGCACGGCCAGCACCATGGCCAGCATGGTCGAGTCGCTGGGCATCGGCCTGCCGGGCAACGCGGCCTTCCCCGCCGTGGACGGCCGCCGCAACGTGCTGGCGCGCGAGGCGGGCCGCGCATCGTCGGCATGGTGCATGAAGACATGAACATGTCGAAGATCCTCACGCGCCAGGCCATCGAGAACGCCATCAAGGTCAACGCGGCCATCGGCGGCTCGACCAACTTCGTGATCCATCTGCTGGCCATCGCGGGCCGCATGGGCGTCGAGCTCACCCTCGACGACTTCGACCGCTTGGCGGCCGAGCTGCCCTGCCTGGTGAATCTGCAACCCTCGGGCCAGTACCTGATGGAAGACTTCTGCTATGCAGGCGGCCTGCCGGTGGTCATCAAGGAAATCGCCGACCACCTGCACAAGGACGTCCTCACCGTCACCGGCCAGAGCCTCTGGGAGAACGTGAAGGACGCCGAGAACTACGGCCCGCAAGTCATTCGCACGCTGGCCGAGCCCTTCAAGGACAAGGCCGGCATCTGCGTGCTGCGCGGCAACCTGGCACCCAACGGCGCCATCATCAAGCCCAGCGCGGCCACGCCCGAGCTGCTGGTGCACAAGGGCCGCGCGGTGGTGTTCGAAAGCGCCGACGACCTGCACAAGCGCATCGACGACGAGAACCTGGACATCGACGAGCACTGCGTCATGGTGCTGAAGAACTGCGGCCCCAAGGGCTACCCCGGCATGGCCGAGGCCGGCAACATGCCGCTGCCGCCGAAGGTGCTGCGCAAGGGCATCACCGACATGGTCCGCATCAGCGACGCGCGCATGAGCGGCACGGCCTACGGCACGGTGGTGCTGCACACGGCGCCCGAAGCCGCGGCCGGCGGCCCGCTGGCGCTGGTGCAGGACGGCGACATCGTCGAGCTCGACGTGCCCAACCGCAAGCTGCACCTGCACGTGAGCGACGAAGAACTGGCCAAGCGCCGCGAGAAGTGGGTCGCTCCCCAGGCACCGCTCGACTCCGGTTACTGGAAGTTGTACGTCGACACGGTGCTGCAGGCCGACCAGGGCGCCGACCTGGCCTTCCTGCGTGGTCGCCGCGGGGCCTTCGTGCCGCGCGACAATCACTAGATGACAAGACTGGTAGCCATCGACTGGGGCACGAGCTCGCTGCGCGGCGCACTGCTGGATGCAGGCGGACGCGTGCTGGAAGAACGCAGCGACGCGCGCGGCATTCTCACCGTGCCCGAAGGCGGTTTTCCCGCCGTCTTCGACACGCTGTTCGGCGACTGGATGCGCCCCGAAGGCACGCGCTGCCTGATCTCCGGCATGGCCGGCAGCAAGCAGGGCTGGGTCGAGGCGCCGTACTGCGCCTGCCCCGCGGGCCGCGTCGAGGTAGGCCGCAAGATCATCGACATCGACGCCATTCCCGGTGCGCGCATTGCCATCGTGCCGGGCCTGAGCGACGAGCACGCCGGGGTGCCCGACGTGATGCGCGGCGAAGAGGTGCAGATCTTCGGCGCCATGTCGATCACCGGGCTGGACGACGGCGTCTTCGTGCTGCCCGGCACCCACAACAAGTGGGCCACCGTCAAGAAGGGCCGCGTCGCGGGCTTTCGCACCTACATGACGGGCGAGTTCTATGCGCTGCTGAGCCAGCACTCGATTCTTGCGCGCACGCTCGACGCGTCGGCGCCGCTCGACGAAGCCTCTTTTCTCGAGGGCGTGACGCGCTCCGAAAACGGCCACGGCCTGCTGCACAACGCCTTCGGCACGCGCACGCTGGCGCTGTTCGAGCGCATGCCGAAGCAGGAGCTGGCGAGTTACCTCTCGGGCCTGCTGATCGGCGAGGAACTGCGCACGCAGTCGCTGCAGGCGGTCGGCGAGGTCGTGCTGATCGGCTCGCCCGCCCTCACCCAGCGCTACACGCTGGCGCTGCGCGCCACCGGCGTCGCCACGCGCACGCTGGGCGCCGAAGCCACCTGGGCCGGACTGCATGCGCTGTCCGGCTTTCTGGACACCGACAGAAACCCCGCATGACCACTCCTCTCGAAAAGTTCAGCGCCGCCATGCGCGAGTTGCCCCTGGTGGCGATCCTGCGCGGCCTCTCGCCCGCCGAAGCCGCCGATGTGGGCGACGCCATCGTCGAGCCCGGCTTCCGGCTGCTCGAAGTGCCGCTCAATTCGCCGCAACCGCTGGAGAGCATCGCGCTGATGCGCCGGCGCTTTCCGCAGGCGCTGGTCGGCGCCGGCACGGTGCTCGCGCCGCAGCAGGTGCGCGACGTGCAGGCGGCCGGCGGCGAGCTGATCGTCTCGCCCAACTGCAACCCCGAGGTCATCGCCGAAGCCGCGCGGCTCGGCATGGTCTGCCTGCCGGGCGTCATGACGCCGACCGAGGCCTTTGCCGCGCTCGCGGCCGGCGCCACCGGGCTCAAGCTGTTCCCGGCCGAACTGGCCTCGCCCGCTGTGGTGAAGGCGCTGCTGGCGGTGCTGCCGTCGGGCACGCCGGTGATGCCCGTGGGCGGCATCACGCCCGCGAACATGGCCGAATGGCGCGCCGGCGCCGCCGGCTTCGGCATTGGCTCCGCGCTCTACAAGCCCGGCAAGCAGGCTGCAGCCGTGCGCGAGGACGCGAAGAAATTCATCTCGGCCTGGACGGGCACGACGCTCGCCTGATCCGCGCCGCTGCCGCCCCCAGAAAAAAGAAGGAGACCCCCACGATGTCCGCCGATTCCGACTACGCCAGCCCCGCCGTGCGCAAGCTGCGCGAAGACCTCGCCCTGGCCCTGCGCGCGGCCGCCCACCACGGGCTGTCCGAAGGCGTCTGCAACCATTTCAGCGTGGTGCTGCCGGGCGCGCAGGACCGCTACCTCATCAACCCGCGCGGGCTGCACTGGAGCGAGATCGGCCCCGACGACATCGTGCTGATCGACGTGCACGGCGAGGTGCTCGCGGGCCGTCACCGCGTGGAGCCCACGGCCCTGTTCATCCACGGCGCGGTGCACCGCCTGACCGGCCATGCCGTGGTGCTGCACTGCCACATGCCCTACGCCACGGCGCTCACGATCACGGTCGACCGCGCACTCGACCCGACCGCGAGCCAGAACGCGATGCGCTACATGAACCGCATCGCCATCGACGCCGAATACAACGGCCTGGCGCTCGACGACGCCGAGGGCGAGCGCATCGCCCGCGCCATGGCCGGCAAGGACGTCGCCTTTCTCGCGAACCACGGCGTGATCGTGGCGGGCGGCACCATCGCCCACGCCTACGACGACCTGTACTACCTGGAGCGCGCCTGCCTGCACCAGGTGATCGCGCAGTCGACCGGCCGGCCGCTGGTGCCGGTCAACGCCAAGCTGGCCGCGCACGTGGCGGCGCAGATCCAGGGCGAGCGCGAGCAGTCGGACCTGTTCTTCGAAGCGCTGCGCCGCATGCTGCCCGCCCCGCGCGGCTGAGCGTTCGGCCGATACGACCAACGGCCTGCCCGCGGACCCGCTCCGCGGTGCAAAGTCCCTTCACAATTGTGTCTTGCCCGTGCCGCGTCCTACGCGCATGGGCTTACAGCTCTTCATCCGATTTCGCTCCAGCCTTACAAGAACTTCACAAGAGGCCGCGAGGATGAGGGCTCGAACACATAAATGGGGATCAGAGATGAAAAAGCTTACTTTGGCATTCGGCGCCGCGGCCTTGTTGTCGCTGGCCGCATTCACGGCACCGGCGCAGGCACAGTCCGGCGGCAGCTTCATTCAGGCACAGGTGTACGTCGTGCCGGCACCGCCGCCGCGCCGCTACTACGCACCGCCGCCCCCGCCGCGCTACTACCACGGCCCGCGCCACTACCAGGGCGACCGCTACTACCGTGACCGCCGCTGGGACGACCGCCGCCACTATGGCCGCCGCGACAACGACGGCGACGGCGTGCCCAACCGCTACGACCGCCGGCCGAACAACCCGTACCGCTATTGAGCGACATCGGCGTGCGCCGCGTACCGGCGCGTGCCGGCGCGCACGGCCGACACCGCTTGAAACGCTGGCGTCAGGTCTGCGCCACGCGGCGCAGCAGCCCGTTGGTCGTGCGCGGCCAGCCCACGCGGCCGAACCACGCACCGCCCGCGATGGCCGACGCGATCACGATGCCGTACACCACCAGCGCAATGCCTTGCGCCGCGAACACGCCCGTGAGCCCGCCGCCCCAGCGCAGCGCCAGCCAGCCGCCCGTGCCGGCCACGGCCAGCCGCGCGATGTTGCCGAGCACCGGCCACAGCAGCCGGCCCGCGCCCTGCGACGCGAAATACAGCACCAGCCCGACGCCGAAGAAGCCGTACAGCGGCCCCACCACGCGCAGGTAGTGCGCGCCGGTCTCGAGCATTGCCGGGTCGTTGCCGAACAGCAGCAGCCACGGACGCGGGAACAGCGCCGCCGCCAGGCCGATGGTCTCGGTCAACGCGAAGGCCAGCGCCGCGCCGGCCCAGGTGGCACGCAAGGCGCGCTCGCGCTGGCCCGCGCCCATGCAGGTGCCGACCATCGCGACCAGCGGCGCGCCCAGGCCGAACACCAGCGGCACCAGCAGGTATTCGAGCCGCGACGCCGTACCGTAGCCCGCCAGTGCGCCCGAGCCGAAATGCCCCGTGAGCGCCGTCGCGATGCCGATCGACAGATTGGTGGCCACGGTCGACACCGCGCCCACCAGCCCGATGCGCAGGATGTCGCGGAACAGCGGCCAGCGCAGCTTGAGCGCGGCCAGCGTGGGCCGCAGCAGGCTGCGCGGCGAGCGCAGGTAGACGATGAGCGCAATCGAGCCCAAGAGGTAGTACAGCAGCAGCGCCATCGCGCCGCCCGCGATGCCCATGCCCGGCAACGGGCCGATGCCGAAGATCAGCAGCGGCGAGGCCGGAATCAGGAACACCACGCCCACCACCGTCACGTTGGCCGGCACCGACATGTTGCCGGTGCCGCGGATGATGGCCGACAGCGAGTTGAAGAGCCACACCAGCACCGCGCCCGAAAACACCCAGTGCGAGTACGTCAGCGCCGCCTCCAGCGCGGGCCCGGTGCCGCCCATGATCCCGTAGAGCCAGCGCCCGCCCAGCAGCAGCGCCAGCGTGAAGCACAGGCCGAAGCCCAGCGCGATGACGATGGCATGCCACACCAGCGCGTCGGCATCGCCCCGGCGCCGTGCGCCGAGCGCGCGGGCGATCGACGAGGCAATGCCGCCGCCCATCGCGCCGCTGGAAGTCATCTGCATCAGCATGACGATGGGAAACACCAGCGCCATGCCGGCGAGCGCGTCGGTGCCGAGCTTGCCGACGAAGTAGGTTTCGATGAGGCCGACGGAGGCCTGCGCCACCATCACGAGCACGTTGGGCGCGGCCAGGCGCAGCAGCGTGGGAACGATGGGCGCCTCGAGCAGGCGGCGCGTGCGCGGGTCGAGCTCGGCGGTGTTGGCGGGTGCGGTCATGACTGGGGCTTCGATGCGTTCAATTCAGTTCAGGCACGGGCCGCGGCGCCGGGCGTGACCGGTGCGCCGGCCTTGGCGGCCGGGCGGCGGATCATCATCACGATCACGGCCGCCACCAGGCAGGCCGCGCCGGCCGCGTACAGCGCCGGGGTGTAGGTCAGCAGCAGCGTGCGCGCGAAGCCCGCGCCGTAGGCGGCCGTGGCGGCGCCCAGCTGGTGCGCGGCAAAGACCCAACCGAACACCAGGCCCACCTTGGCGGGGCCGAAGGCGGCGCCCGCGAGCTTGACGGTCGGCGGCACGGTGGCGATCCAGTCCAGGCCGTAGAACATCGCGAAGATGCCCAGGCCATAGATGGTGAACTCCGAATGCGGCAGCCAGAACAGCGACAGCCCGCGCAGGCCGTAGTACCAGAAGAGCAGCTTGCGGTTGTCGTAGCGGTCCGACAGCCAGCCCGAGAGGATGGTGCCGACGAAGTCGAAGGCGCCCATCATCGCGAGCACCGAGGCGGCGGGCACCGCGCCCATGCCGTTGTCGCCGCACAGCGAGATGAAGTGCGTCTGCACCAGGCCGTTGGTGCTCAGGCCGCAGATGAAGAAGGTGCCGGCCAGGATCCAGAAGGTGCGGTTGGTCGACACTTCCTTGAGCACGCGGAACGGCGTGGCGAAGTTCATCAGCGGCGCGGCGGCGGCGGGCGCGGCCGACTGCGTGCCGGGCTTTTCCCCGTAGGGCAGCAGGCCGATGTCCGAGGGACGGTTGCGCATCAGGCACAGCGCGAGCAGGCCGATGAGGATGCTGCCGATCACGATCGGCACGATGGCCGAGCGCCAGCCCCAGTGCTCGATCATCCAGGCCGCGAACGGCAGGAAGGCCAGTTGCCCCGTGGCCGAGCTGGCCGTGAGCATGCCGATGACCAGGCCGCGCCGCGCCACGAACCAGCGGTTGGCCACCACCGCGCCGAGCACCAGCGCCGTCATGCCGGTGCCCAGGCCCAGCATCAGGCTCCACAGCACGAACAGTTGCCACAGCTGCGACGCCATGGTGACCAGCGCCATGCCCATGCCCACCAGCGCCAGGCCGGTGCAGATGACGGCGCGCAGGCCGTAGCGCTCCATCAGCACGGCGGCGAACGGGCCCATGAGGCCGAACAGCGCGAAGCGCAGCGCGAGCGCCGACGAGATCTGCTCGGTGCTCCAGCCGAACTCCTTGGTCAGCGGCTGCAGCATGGCGCCCGGCAGGCCCAGCGCGGCCGACATGGTCAGCATGGTCAGGAAGGTGATGGCGGCGACGATCCATCCGTAGTGGATGCCGCGGCGCTGCAGCCATGCGGATACTTGGGTTGCGAACATGGGACCTCGGGTGTTGGAGTGCGGTGTGGGAGGACGAAGAAAAAACAGGGACAACGCGCGGCCGCGCGCGTGATGTGAATGCGTCGAGAAACGGTTGTGCGGGGGCGGGTCAGTCGTCGCCGAGCGGCGCTTCGTCCGCGCCCAGCAGCTCCATCGACTCGTCGATCAGTTGGTGCAGTGCCAGCACGCGCTCCACGCCCAGCAGCGCATTGAGCTTCTGCTGCGCGGTCTTCCAGTGGCCCAGCGCCTCGCGCCGTTTGGCCTCGCCCTCTTCGGTGACCTGCACCAAGCGGCTGCGCGCATCGGCGCCCGCCGTTTGCGCGACCCAGCCCGCAACGATCAGCGGCTGCAGGTTGCGGCTCAGCGTGGAGGCCGTCATCTTGAGTTCGGCGGCGAAGTCGACCGGGCGCGTGGGCCCGAGCCGTGCCAGGTGCGACAGCAGCGAGTACTGCGTGGTCTTGAGGCCGCTCTGCGACACCTCGGCGTCGTAGTGCTGGGAGAGTCGGCGCATGAGCTGGCGCACCTTGAAGCTGGTGCAGCCGCGCGGCTTGGTCTGGATGTCCATGGGGTATTATTGTAGCTGCAACTATTGCATATGCAACTTAACCACCCACAGACCCTGACAGGAGTAGGACCGGAATGACGCAGAACCCCAGCCAGCTGGACGCATGGATCGCCGACGAGCGAAAGATCACCGACCGCCTCGAAGGCGGCCCGGGCCCCGGCCTCGCCCGCCCCGACCAGATCGCCGGCAAAACCGGCCTCGAAGTGATGCAGGCCATGCTGGCCGGCGAGATCCCCTTCGCGGCCATTGCCAAGACGCTGGACTTCACGATCGTCGAAGTGCGCGCGGGCGTTGCCGTCTTCCAGGGCACGCCGCTGCCGCAACACCTGAACCCGCTGGGCACCATCCACGGCGGCTGGGTCGCGACCATGCTCGACTCGGCCCTGGGCTGCTCGGTGCACACCATGATGCCGCCCGGACGCGCCTACACCACCGCCGAGCTGAGCGTGAACTACGTCAAGGGCCTCACGCCCAAGGTGCAGCGCGTGCGCGCCGAGGGCAAGGTGATCCATTGCGGCAAGCAGCTGGCCACGGCCGAGGCGCGGCTGTTCGGACCTGATGGCACGCTGTACGCGCACGCGACGACCACCTGCCTGGTGTTCGAGATTCCGCCGGCGCGCTGAGTGCAGTAGGCCTTCGACCTGTAAGTCCAAAGGCGGCGCGCTCCCTCCCCACAGTGATAATTATTCTCATCGGCCCGCAGGCTCGCCCTGCCGCCGATGCATCCCAGAACACGTCACTGCTCCCGGAGGATCCCTCATGACCGAACGCTCCCGCGTCCAAGGCCGCCGCGCTGCGCGCGCACTTCTCGGCGTCAGCGCCACCTGGCTGGCCATCAGCGCCCTGCCCGCGCAAGCGGCCGCCGCCGACGAGCTCACGCTCTACACGACGCGCGAGCCGGCGCTGATCCAGCCGCTCATCTCGGCCTTCAGCGCGCAGAGCAACATCAAGGTCAACACGGTGTTCGTGAAAGACGGCCTGCTGGAGCGCGTCAAGGCCGAAGGCGCGCGCTCGCCGGCCGACGTGCTGATGACGGTGGACATCGGCAACCTCATGGACCTGGTCGACGGCGGCGTGACGCAGCCGGTGAAGTCGGCTGCGCTCGAATCGGCCATTCCGGCCAACCTGCGCGGCGCCGACGGCCAGTGGTTCTCCCTGTCGATGCGCGCGCGCGTGCTGTACGCCGACAAGAGCCTGCCCCTCACCAGCTTCCGCTACGAAGACCTGGCCACCCCGAAATACAAGGGCAAGGTCTGCATCCGCGCCGGCCAGCACCCTTACAACACGGCGCTGGTCGCCTCCCTCATCGCGCACGACGGCGAAGCCAAGGCCGAGCAGTGGCTGCGCGGCGTGAAGGCCAACCTGGCGCGCAAGGCCACCGGCGGCGACCGCGACGTGGCGCGCGACATCCTGGGCGGCATCTGCGACGTGGGACTGGCCAACTCGTACTACGTCGGCCAGATGAAGAGCGCCAAGGAAGGCACCGACGCGCGCAAGTGGGGCGACGGCATCAAGGTGGTTCGCCCGACCTTCGCCAATTCGAAGAGCGGCGGCACGCACGTGAACATCAGCGGCGCCTCGGTGGCCAAGAACGCGCCGCAACGCGCGAACGCCGTCAAGCTGCTCGAGTTCCTGGTGTCGGAGCCGGCGCAGTCGCTGTACGCGCAGGCCAACTACGAATACCCGGTGCGCAAGGGCGTGGCGCTCGACCCGATCATCGGCCAGACCATCGGCGAGCTGAAGGTCGACCCGCTGCCGCTGACCGAGATTGCCAAGTACCGCAAGCAGGCCAGCGCCCTCGTCGACAAGGTCGGCTTCGACCAGTGACGGGCACCGCCGGGCACAGCGTGCCGGCAACTGAATGACCACCACCGCGCGGCGCCAGCCGCCGGGCCTGCGCGCAGCGGGCCCGGCCTGGCGCTGCGCGTCGTTTTTCATCGCCATCGGCGTGCTCGCGCCGGTGCTCACGCTGGCGTGGCTCGCGCTCGGTTCGGGCGTGGGGCATTGGGGGCCGCTGTTCGCGCATGTGCTGCCGCAGGCGGCGCTCAACACGGCGCTGCTGCTGGCCGGCGTGGGCACGCTGGTGCTGCTGATCGGCACCGGCTGCGCGTGGCTGGTCACGGCGCACGACTTTCCGGGGCGCGGCGTGCTGCACTGGGCGCTGCTGCTGCCGCTGGCGATGCCGACCTACATCGTCGCCTTCGCGTACCTCGACCTGCTGCACCCCATCGGCCCGGTGCAGGGCGCGATCCGCTGGATGCTGGGCTTCGACAGCCCGCGCCAGTTCCGCCTGCCCGATTTGCGCTCGATGCCGGGCGCGATCTTCGTGCTGGGCTTCGTGCTCTACCCCTACGTCTACATGACGGCACGCGCGATGTTCATGACCCAGCCCGCGCACCTGATGGAAGCGGCGCGCATGCTCGGCGAAAACCGGCGCGGCGCGTTCTTTCGCGTGGCGCTGCCGCTCGCGCGGCCCGCACTGGCGGTGGGCCTGAGCCTGGCGCTGCTCGAGACGCTCAACGACATCGGCGCCTCCGAATTCCTGGGCGTCAACACGCTCACGGTGGCGGTCTACACGACGTGGATCACGCGCTCCGACCTTGCGGGCGCGGCGCAGATCGCGTGCGCCATGCTGTTCATGGTGGTGGCGCTGGTCTGGCTCGAACGCAACGGCCGCAAGCACCAGCGCTTCGGCTCGGCGCAGCGCATGCGCGCGGTGCAGCCGCGCCGGCTGCGCGGGGGCGTGGCATGGGCGGCGACGGTTTGCGCATCGCTGCCGGTGCTGATCGGCTTCGTGGCGCCGGCGCTGTACCTCGTCTGGGAAAGCGCCAAGCGGCTGCGCCAGGGCGGGGGCATTTCGCAGGGATTGATCGCAAGCCTGGGCAACACGCTCGCGCTGGCCGCGGGCGTCACGGTGGTCGCCGTCGCCGCGGGGCTGGTGGTCGCATGGGCCTCGCGCGCGCAGGGCTCGGGCATGAACCGCGCACGCTGGCAGGCCCGCGCGGCCACGCTGGGTTATGCGGTGCCGGGCACGGTGCTCGCCATTGGCTTGCTGACGCCCGCACTGGCCTTCGACGCTGCCTTGGCGACCGCCTTCGGCTGGCAGGGCCTGCCGCTGATGGGCGCGGGCGTGGTGCTGGTCGTAGCCTGCGCGATCCGCTTCCTGGCGATGCCCGTGGGCGGCATCGAGGCGGGTCTTGCGCGCATTCCGCCGGCCATCGAGCAGGCCTCGCGCCTGCTCGGCGAAACCACCGGCGGCACCTTGCGCCGCGTGCACCTGCCGCTGCTGCGCCCCGCGCTGGCGGCCGGCGCGCTGCTGGTGTTTGTCGACGCCATGAAGGAGCTGCCGGCCACGCTGCTGCTGCGGCCCGCCAATTTCGACACGCTCGCCACCTGGCTCTACGCCGAGGCCGCGCGCGGCACCTACGAAGAGGGCGCGATCGCCGCGCTCGCCATCGTGCTGGCCGGCCTGCTGCCGGTGGTGCTGCTGGCGCGCAACCAGCTGGGCACGCCCGCCGCCACCTCTTCCCCTCCGGACACGCCATGAGTTCTGCGCTGCACCTCGAATCGGTAAAGCTCGCCTACGACACGCCACGCGGCCCGCACACCGTCGTCGACGGCTTCTCGCTCGCGCTGGCCGCCGGCGACATCGCCTGCCTGTTCGGCCCCTCGGGCTGCGGCAAGACCACGGTGCTGCGCGCCATCGCGGGCTTCGAGCCGGTGCGCGGCGGATCGATCCGGCTGGGCGACGTGCTGCTGTCGGGGAGCCAGGTGCACCTGCCGCCCGAGCAGCGGCGCGTGGGCATGATGTTCCAGGAGTACGCGCTGTTCCCGCACCTGTCGGCGGCGAAGAACGTGGCCTTCGGGCTGCGCCGCCAGGGCCGTGCGGCACAACAGGCCCGCGTGGCCGAAATGCTCGCACTGGTCGGGCTGGCCGATGCCGGCGAGCGCTATCCGCACGAGCTGTCGGGCGGCCAGCAGCAACGCATTGCGCTGGCGCGCGCGCTCGCGCCCTCGCCCGCGCTGCTGCTGCTCGACGAGCCCTTCTCCAACCTCGACGGCGGCACGCGCGAACGACTGACAACAGAAGTGCGCGGCATCCTCAAGCAGGCCGGCCAGACCGCGGTGCTGGTCACGCACAACGAGGCCGAGGCGCACGCCATGGCCGACCGCATCGGCGTGATGCACGGCGGGCGCATCACGCACTGGCAAGGCACGGCGGCGGCCTAGCACAAGGGGCCTGTTTGTCGAATGGGCTTTTCGGGAAAAGGTTGTTCGGTCTCGCAAGAATCGCGGCGACCAGCAACCCACATTCCCCGAGAACGGAAGCCCCACCATGTCGCAGCAACCCCTCACCCTCGTCAGCCACCTGCTGTGCCCCTACGTGCAGCGCGCCGCGATCGCGCTGAATGAAAAAGGCGTGCCCTTCGAGCGCGTCGTGATCGATCTCGCGAACAAGCCCCAGTGGTTTCTCGACATCTCGCCGCTGGGCAAGGTGCCGCTGCTGAAGGTGCAACGCGCCGACGGCTCCGAGGCCGTGCTCTTCGAGAGCAACGTGATCTGCGAGTACCTCGAAGAGACGCAGCCCGGCGCGCGCCTGCACCCGCAAGACCCGCTCACGCGCGCCGAGCACCGCGCATGGATGGAATACGGCTCGGCCGTGCTCGCCGATCTCTGGGGCTACGAGACCACGCAGGACGCGGCCGTGTTCGCGCAGAAGCGGCTCGCGCTGCGCGCCAAGTTCGAGCGCGTCGAGGCGGCGCTCGGCGCGGGCCCCTACTTCGCGGGCCCCGACTTCAGCCTGGTCGACGCGGTGTTCGCGCCCGTGTTCCGCTACTTCGAGCTGTTCGACACGCTGAGCGATTCGCACGTCTTCGACGCACTGCCCAAGGTCAATGCCTGGCGGCAGGCACTCGCGGCCCGCCCCAGCGTGCGCGACGCCGTGGTGCCCGAATACCCGCAACACCTGATGGCCTTCCTGCAACGCCACCAGGCCCACCTGCTGAGCCTGGCCGCTTGATTGCCGCGCCGGGAGGCCGACAATAGCGGCCTCCCCTTCCCTTTCTCTTTTCATAACTACACGGCACCACGAGATGCGATTCCTTCACACCATGCTGCGCGTCGGCAACCTCCAGCGCTCCATCGATTTCTACACGAAGGTGCTCGGCATGAACTTGCTGCGCACATCGGAGAACCCCGAGTACAAATACAGCCTCGCCTTTCTCGGCTACGACAAGGGCAACCCCGACCAGGCCGAGATCGAGCTGACTTACAACTGGGGCACCGAGAGCTACGAGCTGGGCACCGCCTACGGCCACATCGCGCTCGGCGTGCCCGACGCCTACGCGGCCTGCGACAAGATCAAGGCTGCCGGCGGCAACGTGACGCGCGAGGCCGGTCCGGTCAAGGGCGGCACCACGGTGATCGCGTTCGTGACCGACCCCGACGGCTACAAGATCGAGCTGATCCAGCGCGACGAAAGCGCCGCCGGCGGCGGGCTGCGCTGAACCTGCGGGAGCCGCATCGATGGCAAGCACCGGCAAACAGACGGCCACACGCCATGTCGCGCTGCTGCGCGGCGTGAACGTCAACGGCATCACGATCAAGAGCGCCGAGCTGAAGGCGCTGTTCGCCGATGAACTCGGCTTTGGCGCGGTGCGCACCGTGCTTGCCAGCGGCAACGTGCTGTTCGACACGAGCGAGCGCGATGCCGCCGCGCTGCGCACCCGCATCGAGCAGGCGCTGCGCAAGCGCTTCGGCTACGAGGCGTGGATCGTGCTGCTCACGCAGAAGGCCGTGGCCGACATGGCCGCGGGCTACCCCTTCGAACGCATCGACGACGAGCGCCATCCGTACATCGTGTTCGGCTCCGACGCCGCGATGCTCGACGAGGTGATGGAGAAAGCCGGCGACGTGATGGACACCGACGCCGAGCAGTTGAAGCGCGGCAAGGGCGTGCTGTACTGGCAATGCCCGCGCGGCGAAAGCCTCGACACACCCGTGTCCAAGCTGCTGGCAAAGACGCGCTACAAGTCGAGCACCACCACGCGCAACCTGCGCACGGTAGAAAAGCTCGTCAGCGACTGAGCCGCAGGCACCGCCGCGGTCAGCACGATCAGCAGCCGAGCAGGTCGGCCAGTTCGTTGATGTCGCGCGCGTGCAGGTTGTTCTCGGGCTGCGGCGACACGTCCTTCGGCTGCGCGCGGCCGAACTCGTGGGGCCGCTCGATGTAGCCGGTCTTCAGGCCGCACACGCGCGCCGCCGCCAGGTCGTCGTGGTGCGCGGCGGCCAGCATGACCTGCCCCGGCGTTGCGTCGAACACGCCCGCCACGCCGAGGTACGTGCGCGGGTCGGGCTTGTAGGCCTTGAACACTTCGGCCGACAGCACGCAGTCCCAAGGCAGCCCGGCGCGCTTGGCCATTTCGGTGAGCAGGCCGATGTTGCCGTTCGACAGCGTGCAGATGGTGAATTTCTTCTTGAGCCGCGTGAGCCCGGCCACCGAGTCGGGCCAGGCCGGCAGCCGGTGCCAGGCGCGGCTGAGTTCGCGCTTGGCGGCGGTGTCGAGCCGGTCGTCCAGCCCGAAGTCGCGCAGCACCTGCTCGAGCATGCTCAGGTGCAGCTCGTCGAGCAGCGTGAAGCCGCCCTCGCCTGCCGCAATGCGCTCCATCACGGCCTTCATGGCCGGCTGGTAGCCGGCGCGCCAGGCCAGCGCGAAGGTGGCGCCATCGACACCCGGCAAGGCGCTCTCGGCCTCGGCGGCAATGCCGCTGTGCCAGTCGACCACCGTGCCGAAGACGTCGAACGCGATGACCTTCAGGTCGCTCGCGTCGAACTCGGTGCGCATGGTCAGCGCGGCAGCTGGCTCGCGGCGCGTGCCAGCTGCTCGATGCGGGCCCAGTCGCCGTCGCGGATGGCGTCGGTCGGCACGATCCACGAACCGCCCACGCAGGCCACGTTCGACAGCGCGAGGAACTCGGCCGCGTTGCCCGCATGGATGCCGCCCGTGGGGCAGAAGGTGACGTCGCCGAACGGGCCTTGCCAGGCCTTGAGCATCGGCAGGCCGCCCGCTTGCAGCGCGGGGAAGAACTTGAGCTGGGTGTAGCCGTCTTCCTGCGCCGTCATGATTTCGCTGCCGGTGGCCACGCCGGGCAACAGCGGCAGGCCGAGGTCGTGGCAGGCCTTGCCGACCGCGCGCGTGTAGCCCGGGCTCACGCCGAACTTGGCGCCGGCCAGTGCCGAGGCCTGTGCGTCGGCCGCGCTGCGGATGGTGCCCGCGCCGGCCACGGCATCGGGCACTTCCTTGGCGATGGCCTCGATGCACTGCAGCGCCTGCGGCGTGCGCAGCGTGACTTCGAGCATGCGGATGCCGCCGGCCACCAGGGCGCGCGCGAGCGGAATGGCGTCTTTCACGTCGTTCAGCACGATGACCGGAATGACCGGGGCGTCGCGCATCACTTGGAGCGCGGTGAGTTTTTCGTTCATAGCCATGAGCAGGCTCCTTCTTCAGCAGTCAATGCATTGCGGCGCATGCCGGCGAACAGTTCGCGGCCCAGGCCACGTCCGTCGGCGATGCGTTGTGCTTCGGGCAGCGTCGCGGTTTCGCGCGCGGCCCATTCGTCTTCGGGCAGCAACACCGCGAGCGTACCCGCTACGGCGTCCAGGCGGATCAGGTCGCCGTCGCGCACCTTGGCGAGCGGGCCGCCGGCAGCGGCTTCGGGCGAGACGTGGATGGCGGCGGGGATCTTGCCCGAGGCGCCGCTCATGCGCCCGTCTGTGACCAGCGCCACGCGGAAGCCCTTGCCCTGCAGCACCGACAGCGGCGGCGTGAGCTTGTGCAGCTCGGGCATGCCGTTGGCCTGCGGGCCCTGCCAGCGCACCACGCAGACCACGTCGCGCTCCAGCTCGCCGGCGGTGAAGGCCTTTTGCAGCGCGGCCTGCGAGTCGAACACGCGCGCGGGCGCTTCGATGACATGGCGGTCGTCGGGCACCGACGACACCTTGATGACGCTGCGGCCCAGGTTGCCGCTCAGCAGCTTGAGGCCGCCGGTGGCGCTGAAGGGCGCGTCCACCGGGCGCGCGACGCGTCGTTCTTCGACGGGCGCGCCGAGTGCCATTGCAGTTGGCCCTCGCCCGCCAGTTCGGGCACGCCGCCGAATTCGCGAATGCCGCCGGCGCGCACGGTGAGCACGTCGCCGTGCATCAGGCCGGCGTCGACCAGCTCGCCGATGACGAAGCCCGGGCCGCCCGCGGCCTGGAACTCGTTCACGTCGGCGCTGCCGTTGGGGTACACGCGGGTCAGCAGCGGAATGATGTCCGAGAGCCTGGAGAAGTCGTCCCAGTCGATCACGATGCCGGCGGCGCGCGCCACGGCCACCCAATGGATCAGGTGGTTGGTGGAGCCGCCCGTGGCCAGCAGCGCGACCATGGCGTTGACGATGCAGCGCTCGTCGACCATTTCGCCGATGGGCGGGCAGTTGAACGCGGTGTCGCTCGCCTTGCCCAGCAGCGTGCGCACGGCCTCGCGCGTGAGCGTTTCGCGCATGGCGTCGCCGGGCTGGATGAAGGCCGTGCCGGGCACGTGCAGGCCCATGGCCTCCAGCAGCATCTGGTTGCTGTTGGCGGTGCCGTAGAAGGTGCAGGTGCCGACCGTGTGGTACGCGGCCATTTCGGCGTCGAGCAGCCCCTGGCGGCCGACGAGCCCCTGCGCCGCCTGCTCGCGCACCTTCGACTTGGCGCCGTTCGACAGGCCCGAAGGCATGGGGCCGGCGGGCACGAACACGGTCGGCAAGTGGCCGAAGTGCAGCGCGCCGATCAGCAGGCCCGGCACGATCTTGTCGCACACGCCGAGCATCAGCGCGCCGTCGAACATGTCGTGCGTGAGCGCGACGGCGGTGCTCATGGCGATGACGTCGCGGCTGAACAGGCTCAGCTCCATGCCGGGCGTGCCCTGCGTGACGCCGTCGCACATGGCGGGCACGCCGCCGGCCACCTGGGCGGTGGCGCCGAGGCGGCGGGCCTCGTGCTTGATGATGTCGGGGTAGCCTTGGTACGGCGCGTGGGCCGAGAGCATGTCGTTGTAGGCGGTGACGATGCCGATGTTGGGGGCCCGCTCGGCCACCACGCGGAACTTGTCGTTGGCCGGGATGCCGGCCACGGCGTGCGCCACGTTGGCGCAGCCCATGCGGTCGGAGCCGCGGTCGCGGTTGCGGATGTCGGCCACCTGGGCCAGGTAGGCGCTGCGCAGCCCATGGCTGCGCTCTCGGATGCGATCGGTGACGTCGCGGACGGTGGGGTGTGTGCTGCTGCTCATGGGGATGGTGGCTCTTGCTGCGTGTCGCCAGCGCGACTGTGGGCCTGGAGGCCCATCGTACCAAGCCGGGCGCGGCAGCCTGATGAAATCAGGGCTCAGGGCGATACGAATTGCGCATTCGAGCCCCTGAAAACGGCGCGCACAAAAAAGCCCGGCGTGACCGGGCTCCCTGGGCTGCCTGGGCCGAGGACCGGGCGGGTCAGTCGACCAGCTTGACCTCGACGCGGCGCGCCTCGGCGTTGTTGCCCGAACCGGCCGTGACGGCGGGCTTCTGCAGGTCGACCTTCGCGGCCGGCACGCCCAGGCCCACCAGCACATCGCGCACCATTTCGGCGCGCTTCTTGGCCAGTTGCTCGTTGATGGCGGCATCGCCCGTGGTGTCGTGGAAGCCCGAGATCACCGCCTTGCGGCCGCTCTCCACGCCCTTGATGACGGCGGCCAGCGCCTCGGCGGCCCCCGGCGCCAGGTCGGCGCTGCCGGTCGCGAAATAGAAGCTCACCACGCCGTCGACCACCCGGATGCTGGCGCCGTCGGGGATGGTGACCGTCACCGTCTCGGTCACTTCGGCCACCTTGGGCTCGGTGCCGGGCGCCGGGGCCGAGATCACCATGGCGGCCGGCTTGGCGGCGGCCTTCGCGGTCGCCGGGTTGTGCCCCTTGTGCCAGAGCACCATGCCGATCACGAAGAAGATCACGAGCGCGATCAGCGCCATGAGGAAGCCGAGGATGAAATTTTGCTGGCTGTCGTCGTCGCTCATCGGGGGTCTTGCTCCGTAGGGAAGGGGTCGGTAAATAATGGTGCGGTGAACCATGATCGCGAAATTGTAGGCGCCGGCCCTCACACCCCCGTGTCGGACCCCGCGCCGGATCCCGGTCCGCCGGGACTGGACCCCATGCCCAGGCCGCTGCGCGACCCGCAGCCGATGCTCGAACGCGCCATCGCCGACTGGGGCGGGCATGAGGACCTCTGGCTGTTCGGCTACGGCTCGCTGATCTGGCGGCCCGATTTCCACTTCACCGAGCGCCGCCCGGCCTGGGTCCACGGCTGGCACCGCGCGCTGAAGATGTGGAGCCGGGTCAACCGCGGCAGCGTGCAGGTGCCGGGCCTGGTGTTCGGCCTGCTCTCGGGCGGCAGCGTGCGGGGCATGGTGTTTCGCGTGCCGAAAGCTGACGGGCTGGAAACGCTGCGCCGGCTCTGGCTGCGCGAAATGCCCACCGGCGTGTACGACCCCAAGTGGCTGCGCTGCGGCACGGCCGAGGGCCCGGTCAACGCGCTGGCGTTCACGCTGTCGCGGCGCAGCCCCAACTTCACGGGCGAGCTGAGCGACGAGCGCTACCGCCACATCTTCGCCAACGCCGTGGGCCGCTACGGCAGCTCGCTCGACTACGCGCAGCAGACGCTGGCCGAGCTGCAGCGCCACGCGATCCACGACGCGGCGCTGGCCCGGCTGGTGGCACTGGCCGCCGTGCAACAGCCGCCCGCCGCCGATTGCGATGTGTCACAGGCTCCGGTATATGTTCCGGGGTCGGCAAACAATTCCACCCAACCTTCCGGACCGTCCAAGGAAAACAAATGAACCATCGTCGTCTCTGTGCCATCGCCGCCGCGCTGGGCGCCAGTGTCATCCTCGCCGCCTGCGGCAGCATGGGCGGCAAGCCCAGCACCGTCGTCGAGCTGGTGCCCACCGGCGCGATCACGCCCAACCCGACGCGCGGCACCGTGACCTTCGCCGCCCTGGAACACGGCGTGCGCGTGTCGGGCGAGGTGCGCGGCCTCGTGCCGGGCAGCGAGCACGGCTTCCACATCCACGAAAAGGGCGACTGCGGCAACAACGGCGATGCCTCGGGCGGCCACTTCAACCCGACCGGCGGCACGCACGGCAAGTTCGCCGCGGCGGGCAGCCATGCGGGCGAACTGCCCAGCCTGGTGGCCGACGCCGGCGGCGTGGCCCGCTTCAGCGTGGAAGACCACTCGATCTCGCTGACCGACGGCGCGGCCAACAACGTGGTGGGCCGGGCGCTCATCGTGCACCGCGACCGCGACGACTTCACGACCCAGCCCTCGGGCAACTCGGGTCCGCGCATCGCCTGCGCGGTGATCACGCGCTGAGCCTGAACGGCACCGGGTCGCGCTCAGCCGCCGCCTGAACGGGCCAGCCAGAGCGCCTCGGCCCGCGCCAGGGCCTCGGGCGTGTCGATGTCGGTCACCACGCCGACGTCGTCCACCTCGAGGTCGGCGACCGAATCGATGGCGCGCATCGACCGCAAGACCGACGACGCGCCAAGCCCCCCTCCAGCGCCGCGAGCTGCGCGCCGCAGCCGGCCGCGAAGCCGACCGGATGCCCGCGCTCGCCCCGGTACTGCGGCTGCACCGCGTTCACACGGCCGCTCAACGCGGCGGCCACCGCCTGCAGCGTTTCGGGCCGCACCAGCGGCAAATCACCCGGCAGGATCAGCCAGCCGGGCGCGTCGGGCGTGGCGCGCACGGCGGCGGCAATCGAGTCGCCCATGCCGGGGTGGCCGATGTCTTCCAGGTGCCACGGCAGGCCGCTGGCGCGCACCGCGTCCAGCGTGCGCGACAGCACCGGCTGGCCCGCGAGCAGCGCCTGCAGCTTGGAGCCGGTGCCGCCGGCCGCGATGAAGCGTTCGCCGCGGCCGAGGCCAGCACGATCACCACCGGGGAATTCGCCTTCGTCGTCGTCATGGGCGGAGTATGTGCGCAACAATCGTGTCATGACTTCCCCTCTTTCCAATGACGCGCTGGCCGCGCTGCGCAAGAGCTACGAGCGCGCAGAACTCGGCGAGGCCCACAGCGCGGCCGACCCGCTCAAGCAGTTCGAACGCTGGCTCACCGAGGCCATCGACGCGCGGGTGCCCGAGCCCAACGCGATGACGCTGTGCACCGTGGGCAGCGACCTGCGGCCGTCGAGCCGCATCGTGCTGATCAAGGGCTACGACGCGCGCGGCGTCGTCTGGTACACCAACTACGAAAGCCGCAAGGGCCGCGAGCTGTCGGGCAACCCCTATGCGTCGCTGCAGTTCCACTGGGTCGAGCTGGAGCGCGTGGTGCGCATCGAGGGCCGCGTCGAGAAGGCCGGTGCCGACGAGAGCGACGCCTACTACGCCAGCCGCCCGCTCGACTCGCGCATCGGCGCCTGGGCCAGCCCGCAGAGCGAGGTGATCAGCGGACGCGACGTGCTGGTGAAGAACGCGGCCGTGTTCGCGGCCAAGCACCTGCTCTCGCCCCCGCGCCCGCCGCACTGGGGCGGCTACCGGCTGGTGCCCGACCGCTGGGAGTTCTGGCAGGGCCGCAAGAGCCGGCTGCACGACCGGCTGCGTTACCGGCTCGAAGACGGCCACTGGGCGCGCGAGCGCCTGGCGCCCTGACCCCTCGCGATAACAGAGGGCTGCCGCTCAGGGCAGCCACTGCACCCAGACCATCACCAGCGTCAGCGTGCCCAGCGCGAGCACCGTCGACACCGCGACGCTGGCCGTCACCAGGTCTTCGGCCGTGCGGTAGCGCTGCGAGAACAGGAACACGTTGGCGCCGATCGGCAGCGCCGCGGCCACCACCATCACCGTGAGCGGAATGCCGCGCACGCCCAGCAGCCAGCCGATGACGGCCACCAGCAGCGGGTGCAGCAGGTTCTTCACCAGCGCCTGCACCAGCGCGCCGCGCCAGTGCCGCCCGATGGGCGTGAGCGCGAGCGTGATGCCCACCATCACCAGCGCCACCGGCCCGAAGGCCTGCCCGAGCAGCTGGATCGGCTTGTCGATCACCTCGGGCATGACGAGCCCCGTCTGCGCGAACAGCAGGCCGGCCATGATCGGCAGTGGCACCGGGTGGATGATGGCGTTGCGCAAGGCGCGCAGCACGGTGCGCGCCATCGAGCGCTTCTCGGTGCCGCCGACCACCGCATGCTCGCGCGCCACGGCCAGCTCCAGCACCACGGTCGCGCTGGTCAGGAGCACCAGCGAATGCAGCGAGATGAGCGTGAGCAGCACCACCATGCCGTCTTCGCCGTAGGCCAGGCCGACCAGCGCGATGCCGATCATCACGGTGTTGCTGTAGGTGTTGGCCAGCGCGATCACCGCCGCCGTGCGGTTGAAGCCGCGCAAGGCCAGCGTGCCCGCGAACAGCAGGCCCGAGGCAATGAAGTAGGCCGCCACCGGCTTGAGGCTCAGTTGCTCGACGTGCACCGTGCTCATGGCGCGAAACAGCAGCGCGGGCGCGAGCAGCAGGAAGATGAGGTTCGACAGGTCCTTGACCGCGTTGCCGCCGATCCAGCGGCGCCTTCCGGCAAGGTAGCCCGCGGCGATGAGCAGGACGACGGGAAGAAGCGAGGAGATGACGAACGAATTCACCCGGCGAGGATAGCCGAGGGTCCTGCGTTGACTTGCCCCTTCCCCTCCCGGGGGAAGGCGGGGATGGGGGCAAGCGGCGCTTGCTCAAGCCATGGCCGTAT
>NZ_MOWM01000090.1 GCF_016082275.1 Variovorax sp. E3 | reverse complement strand
CTCGTCGCACCCGGCCACTTCGGCGGGAAAGTCGCGCGGCGCCGCGCCGGTGAGCGTGGCCAGCCTGTACAGCGCGTTCTGGCGTTGTGCCTGCAACGGTGGAAGCGAGGCGCGAAGCAGCTCCAGCTGGCCGCGTGCGCGCGCGGTGTCGATCTCGCCGACCTTGCCGGCCTGCCGCAAGCGCTCCGCAAGCCGGACCGCCTCTTCCTGCAGCCGCACCGACTCGTGGGCGCTGCGCAATCGCAAACCGCCGGCGCAGACTTGCGCATAGGCGCGCGCCGTTCCGCCCGCCACGTTGACGCGCACGAGGTCGACGGCCGCGCGCGCGGCGCCGGTATCGGCTTCAGCCGCTTCGATGGCCCGGCGCAACTGGCCGAACAGGTCCAGCTGGTAGGACAGCGTCGTGCCGGCGCTGTACGTGAAGCGACCCGGCGGCTCGTAGTCCTTCTGCACGAGTGCCAGGCCGGAGACGTGGCCGAAGCCGGGGCCGCCATTGACAGTCACCGTCGGCTTCCGCGGCCCATGCACCTCGGCCTCCAGCGCCTGCGTGCGCTCGAGGTTGGCGACAGCCTGCCGCAGGTCGGTGTTGTGCGCGAACGCGCGGGCCACGAGCGCGTCCAGCCGTGGGTCCTGGTAGAGCTGCCACCAGTTGGGCGGAAGCGCCGTGTCCGCCGCGACGCCGCTGCCGGACAGGAACGGCCCCGCGGAGGCCGACTGAACGGCCACGAGCGGAGACGCTGCGGCGTAGTCGGGGCCAACCGGTACATGGGCGCAGCCGCTCAGCAGCGCGCCTGTTGCGACAGCAACGGCCGCAAGTCGATGCAGGGGACTCATCCTCCGTGCTCCGGCGAGCTTGCCGTGGCGGCGGCAGCTGCTGCAGTTGATGCTGCTGCCGCACGCGGGCCGAGCACCTGCACCGTGACCGTCTGCCCCGCCACCAGGCGCGCGCCCGCGGGCATCGGGTCCAGCTTCACGCGCACGGGCACGCGCTGCGCAAGCCGCACCCAATTGAAGGTGGGGTTGACGCTGGGCAGCAGGTTGGCGCCGGTGCTGCGGTCGCGGTCGGCGATGCCGGCGGCAATGCTCTGCACCGTGCCCTCGAGCGCGTCGGCGTCCATGGGCGTCACGCGCACCCGGTCGCCCAGGTGGATGCGCGCCAGCTTGTTCTCCTCGAAATAGCCTTCGACGTACAGCGAGCCGGCGTCCACCAGTGCCATGACCGGATGGCCCGCGCTCGCGTAGGCGCCCTGCCGAAGGTCGAGGTTGGTCACGAGGCCGGCGGTGGGCGCGTGCACCTGCGTGCGCTGCAGGTTCAGCCTCGCGGTGTCCAACGCGACCTGCGACTGCCGCAGCGCCGCTTCGGCCGAGCGCAATGCGCCCTGCGCCTGGTCGACCCGCAGTCTCGACTGCTCGCGAAGCTCCTGCGAGACCAGGTCGCCCAGGCCCGAATTGCGCTGGCTCTCGCGTTGTGCCTGCGCGAGCGTGACACGCTGGTTGTCGACCGCGATGACCTGCGTGGCAACGGCGGCCTGCGCCTGCTGCTCGGCCAGCGCGAAGCGGGCCTTGTCCACCGAGAACAGCAGCGCGCCGGCGGCAACCGACTGGTTGTCTTGCACGGCCACGTCGGCCACCATGCCCGACACGTCGGGTGCGACCTGCACGACATCGGCGCGCACGCGGCCGTTGCGGGTCCACGGGGCCAGTTCGTAGTGGTCCCACAACTGCCACCCGGCCCAGCAGGCGGCGGCGACGGCCAGCAAGGTGACAAGCAGGCGAACGATTCGCTGGGCGCTGCGCGAAGCCCAGGCGGGGGAAGGAAGAACGTCAGTTTTCATGAGGAAAGAGCGCGCAATGCGAACAGCGGAAATCAAGGAATAAGAGCGCCGGTGACGCGGACCAGGGCGTAGAGCCACAGGACATACAGCGCCAGGTCGAACAGCGCGGGGTGCCATATCCATCGGTAGGCGCCGGCGAAAGCCAACAGGCGCCGCGCCGCCCAGGAACACGCCAGCGCAGCGCCCGCCAGTGGCAACAGCCATGGCATGTACAGGCCGTGGAAACTCGTTTCGATCATGGTTGGAGAGCGGTCGGGGCCGTTGGAAAGAGGTTGCGCCTGAGCCCCACGAGCGCGGCAACGGCAGGCCGCCCGCCATCGCCCTGGAGGGCTTCGAGCAGCAGCCGGTCGATGCGGGGCAGCAGCAGCGATTCATGAGGCGGCGGCGCGTCCGCCGCCCGGGCGCGAAAGACCCCGGGCAGGTCATCGAGGAGGCGGCTGGCGAGCCCGGCCGGCAGATGCCGGCGCTGCAGTTGCAAGGCGACGATGTCCGCACCCATGCGCAAATCGCGCAGCGCTTGCCTTGCGTTGGCCTGCCCTTCTTCGTCGTTGCCGGGCGCCGTTCGCGGCGCCAACAACGAGATCCGGTCGAGCATCCGGCCGGCGTAGGCCTCGCGGGCGTGCGCGCCTTGCGAGCGGCTCGCCAGGTCGGCCAGGTCGCGCCATGTCGCGCGCCGTATGCGCCGGGCGCTCCAGTCGCCGCCGACGCTGCGCACGAGCGCCGTCACGCGCACGGCCACCAGGGCCCCCACGAACAAGGCGAGGTTCGACGAGACGAAGCTCACCAGGTCGGCATTGGCGGTGTCGTGCAAGGCCAGCGTGCCGGCCACGCCGAAGAACATGCCCAGGGCCGCCAGCGAACTGGCCGGCCGCGCCATGTAGCAGCCCACCAGCAGGAAGAAAGGCGCGATGCACAGCGCCAGCATGCCGAAGTCATGGGCCAGCGGTATCACCACCAGCACGCACAACGCGGACACCGGCAACGACCACAGCAGCGCGACGACGAGTTTGTGCATGGCCGGCACCGGGTCGTCCAGGGTGGCGAAGAAGCAGCAGAAGACCGCCGCCGACATGGCCGCAGCCGACCCCGCGGGCAAGGCCGTGGCGATCCAGAGCGCGCAGCATGCGCAAGTGGCCAGCACGGCGGTGAGCGCCGAGCGCAACGCGAGCCCCTTGTCCCGATGCAGCACCCGTTGGCCCAGCGCCGCGGTGCGCCGCAGCGGCGCCGCGCCGCCGGCCAGGCCCACGTCGATGTCGCCGCGCAGCGCCATGCATGCGCGCCAGCCGAGGACCAGTTCGTCGAGGCGGGCAGCCAGATCGACACGCAACGCGCGGACCCAAAGGGAAGCCACCGGTGCGTCCGCCAATGCGCGAAACGCGGTGCGCGCTTCGTCCAGTGCTTCGCCCGGCGCTTCCGGTTTCAGCCAGGCGGTGTGCCGCGCCAAAGCCGAAGCGATGTCGCCAGGCACTTCGCCCGAGACCGCCTTCAACGCGTCGAGCCGGTCTTCCACCGCCGACAGCGTGGGCGTGAGCGCGGCGATGCGGTCTTGCATGGCGCGGATGGCGCCCGCCGTCCAGCGCAGGTTGCTGGTGTCGAAGGGCACGTGGGTGGACAGCAGGCGCAGCTGGGTGATGTCCATCGCCAGCCGTTGGCGGTCGGCCGCCATGCGCTTGTTGCCTGCATCGCCGGAGCCGCCGCCCAGCAGGTCGGCCAGCCATTGGCGCGCATCGCCGAGCGCGCGATCCATCACGCCGAGCACCGAGGGGCCCAGGCCGGTCGGCAGCACGATGCCGTGGACGACGCTCGCGCACAGGATGCCCAGCCCGATCTCCTGCACGCGGGCCACGGCGGTGTCGAACATTGCCGCGGGTGCGTCCACCAGAGGGAAGCCGATGATCGCGGCCGAGTACCCCGCGAGCATGAAGACATAGGAACGCGCGCTTCTGTCCAGCAACGAAAAGTAGAGGCACACGCCCGTCCACAGCGCCAGCGCCAACGCGAGCAGTTCTGGCGAAGCAGACAGCGAAGGGACCAGCACGACCGTGGCCGCGCAGCCCAGCAAGGTGCCGAGGAATCGGTAGAGCGCCTTGGAGCGCACGTTGCCCGCCAGCGGGTGGGCCACGATGTAGGCGGTCATCAAGGCCCAGAACGGCCGGGGCAGGCCGGCCCGGCTGGCCAGGTACAACGCGAGCATGGCGGCCGCGAAACTCTTGAGGGAAAAGAGCAGTTCGTGGCGGGAGAAACGGGGCAGCGCGGTCATGCGTCCATGCTATGCAGCGGTGCGCATGGCGGGAATTGCATTCCTGGCCGAACGATTTCTCTTTTCGGCCAGCGGCCTGCGCGTGCAAATAAACTAGGCCGCATGGGCGGGCCGCTCGTTCATGCCCGCACCGGAGATCCATTTCGCAGACCATGCAAAGCCCAGTCATCGGACGGCAAGACTTCGACTACCAGCCCTCGGTACCCGTCATGGCGCTTCGCGTGGATGTCGAGGCGCGCGAGCACGAGATTCCGATCCATCAGCACGAGTCGGGGCAGCTGGTGATCGCGCTGCGCGGCGCCGTGACCTGCGAAGTGCCGGGCGCGCTCTGGATGGTTCCGCCGCAAGCGGGCGTGTGGATTCCGGGCGGCACGCCGCACAGCAATCGCAGCACCGCGAATGCCGTGATCTTCTTCGTGTTCGTCGCACCGGGAGCGGCCGCGCTGCCCACGCGGTGCTGCACGCTGCGCCTGAGCCCGATGCTCAGCGAAATGATCCAGTACCTGGCAGGCTTGGCGCCGACCTATGAACCCGGCAGCCCGACGGACCGGCTGGCGCGTGTGTTGCTGGAGCAGCTGTGCACCATGCCCGCTGAAGAACTCTGCCTGCCGATGCCGCAGGATGCGCGGCTGCGAAAGATCTCGCAGGCCATCACGCTGAGCCCCTCCGATCGCCGGACGCTGCATGACTGGGCCCTCGAACTCGGCACCAGCGAGCGCACCCTGAACCGGCTGTGCACCGCGCAGACCGGCCTGAGCTTCGGCCGCTGGCGACGCCAGTTGCACATGATCGTCGCGCTGCGGGAGCTGTCGGGCGGCGCGACGGTCCAGCAGGTGGCCTATGAGCTGGGGTACGAGTCGCCTTCGGCTTTCATCACCATGTTCAAGAAGGCGTTCGGCAAGCCGCCGGCTACTTATGTCAGTGACCGCTTGAGGGTCGAGTACTGAGCCAGCAGCCCTCCCCGCCTCACTCCACCGTCACACTCTTCGCCAGGTTCCGCGGCTTGTCCACATCGGTCCCGCGCGCGCACGCCGTGTGATACGCCAGCAGCTGCAGCGGCACCACGTGCAGGATCGGCGAGAGCGCGCCGTAGTGTTCGGGCATGCGGATCACGTGCAGCCCTTCGCTGCTCGTGATCTTCGTGTCGCCGTCGGCCAGCACGTAGAGCACGCCGCCGCGCGCGCGCACTTCCTGCAGGTTGCTCTTGAGCTTTTCGAGCAGCGCGTCGTTGGGCGCCACGGCCACCACGGGCATCTCGCTGGTCACCAGCGCGAGCGGGCCGTGCTTGAGTTCGCCGGCGGCGTAGGCCTCGGCGTGGATGTAGGTCACTTCCTTGAGCTTGAGCGCGCCTTCGAGCGCAATCGGGTAGTGCAGCCCGCGGCCCAGGAACAGCGCGTTGTCCTTGCGCGCGAAGTCCTCGGCCCAGCCGATGATCTGCGGCTCCAGCGCCAGCACCGACTGCAGCGCGACGGGCAGGTGGCGCATCTCCTTGAGGTAGCGCGCCTCGTCTTCCGCGCTCAGGTGGCCCTTGGCCTGCGCGATGGCCAGCGTCAGCAGGAACAGGCCCGCCAGCTGCGTGGTGAAGGCCTTGGTCGACGCCACGCCGATCTCGACACCGGCACGCGTGATGTACGCCAGCTTGCACTCGCGCACCATGGCGCTGGTGGCCACGTTGCAGATGGTCAGCGTCTGCTCCATGCCCAGCGAGCGCGCATGCTTCAGCGCGGCCAGCGTGTCGGCCGTTTCGCCCGACTGGCTGATGGTGACGACCAGCGTCTTGGGGTCGGGCACGGAGTCGCGGTAGCGGTATTCGCTGGCGATCTCGACCTGCGTGGAGATCTTCGCGATGCCCTCGAGCCAGTACTTGGCCGCGCAGCCGCTGTAGTAGCTGGTGCCGCACGCAAGGATGAGGATCTTGTCGATGTCCTGGAACACGCGGTGCGCGCTCGCGCCGGTGGCGCCGTCTTGTCCGATGCCGTCGAACAGCTCGGGCACGATGCCCTCCACGCCTTCGAGCGTGTCGCCGATGGCACGCGGCTGCTCGAAGATTTCCTTCTGCATGTAGTGGCGGTACGGGCCCAGCTCGGCCGCGCCGCTGTGCGCGAGCACGGTGCGCACCTGGCGCGTGACGGGCTTGTGGTTCTTGTCGACGATCCAGTACTTGCCGGGCTGCACGTCGACCACGTCGCCTTCTTCGAGGTAGACGATCTGGTCGGTCACGCCGGCCAGCGCCATCGCGTCGCTCGCCAGGAAGTTCTCGCCGCCGTCCTTGCCGGCGCCCAGGATCAGCGGCGACCCCGCGCGCGCCCCGACCACGCGCTGCGGCTCGTCGCGGCAGATCACGGCGATGGCGTAGGCGCCGTGCAGCTGCAGCACCGCGGCCTTGACGGCGTCGAACAGGTCGCCGTCGTAGAGGCTGTCGACCAGGTGGGCGATGACCTCGGTGTCGGTCTGGCTCTCGAACACGTAGCCCTTGGCTTCGAGCGCGGCGCGCAGCGGCTCGTGGTTTTCGATGATGCCGTTGTGCACGAGCGCGATGCGGCCCGGGCGCGCGGCTTGCGCATCGGTGCCGGGGCCGTGGCTGAAGTGCGGGTGGGCGTTGTGCACGACCGGCGCGCCGTGCGTGGCCCAGCGCGTGTGGGCGATGCCCGTGAGGCCTTCGACCTTGTCGTCGCGCACCTGCGCCACGAGGTCGGCCACGCGTGAGGTGGTACGCGCCCGGGTCAGGCCGCCGGCGTGCACCGCCACGCCGCACGAGTCATAGCCACGGTATTCAAGCCGCTGGAGGCCCTGGACCAGGACCGGAACGATGTTGCGATGGGACGCTGCCCCGACGATGCCGCACATGGTGATCTGCCTTTGAATGAAGAAGAGCCTCGATGGTAGAAAGGCGCCAAAGAAATATGCATTCGAAATTCGATTGATTTCGGACTTTTATTTCTTACATTTTGTTGTTTGGATGTTTATTCCATAATTCCATTTAATATGGAATCAATCTCCCTGGATTCAACCGACCTGCGCCTGCTCGACGCCCTCCAGCGCGACGCCTCGCAGACCAACCAGCGGCTCGCCGCCGACGTGGGCATCTCCCCGCCGACCTGCCTGCGCCGCGTGCAGCGCCTGCGCGACGAAGGGCTCATCGAGCGCCAAATCGCGTTGCTGTCGCCCGACCGGCTGACCACGGTGCTGGGCCACGGCCTGCAGGCGGTGATCGAGATTTCACTGGACCGGCAGGACGCCGCGTCGCTCGACGCCTTCGAGGCGCGCGTGATCGCCGACGACGCGGTGCAGCAATGCTGGCGCGTGTCGCCCGGTCCGGACTTCGTGCTGGTCGTCGCGGCGCGCGACATGCCGGACTACGGCGCGCTCACGCAGCGCCTGTTCACGGCCGATGCGAACGTGCGCAACGTCAAGGCCTTCTTCAGCCTCAAGCGCGCCAAGTTCGAGCCCCGGGTGCCGCTGGCACCTCGGGCCTAGACAAAGAAGACCCTCAGGCCTTCGGCTTCTTCTGCGGGCGCTTCCAGTTCGCAAAGCTCACCTGCTTGGCGCGCGACACGGTCAGCGCGCCCGGCTCGGTCGACTTGTTGATGGTCGAGCCGCCGCCGATGGTGCCGCCCGCGCCCAGGGTGATGGGCGCCACCAGCACGCAGTTGCTGCCCACGTGCACGTCGTCGCCGATCACGGTGCGGTGCTTGTTGGCGCCGTCGTAGTTGGCGGTGATGGCGCCCGCCCCGTAGTTGACGCGCTCGCCCACGGTGGCGTCGCCCAGGTAGGCCAGGTGGTTGGCCTTGGCGCCCGCGGCCAGCGTGGAGTTCTTGACCTCGACGAAGTTGCCGATGTGCACCTCGGCGCCCAGTTGCGCGCCGGGCCGCAGCCGCGCGAACGGGCCGATGAGCGCGCCCGCGCCCACGGTCACGCCGGCCTTCTCGCCGTCGATGTGCGTGAACGGATGAATGACCGCGCCCGCGTCGATGCGCGCGTTGGCAATGACGCAGTTCGCGCCGATGCGCACGCCCTCGCCCAGCGACACCGTGCCTTCGAACACGCAGTTGACGTCGATCTCGACATCGGTCGCGCATTCGAGCGTGCCGCGCAGGTCGAAGCGCGCCGGGTCGGCCAGGCGCACGCCCTGCGCCATCAGCGCGTCGGCCTGACGCAGTTGCCAGGCGCGCTCGAGCGCCGCGAGCTGGGCCGGGCTGTTGATGCCGGCCACCTGCAGCGCGTCGGTCGTGATGTGCGCGACCACGGGCACGCCGTCGGCGGCCGCGAGCTTCACCACGTCGGTCAGGTAGTACTCGCCCTGCGCGTTCTTGTTGTCCAGCCGCGCGAGCCAGCCCTTGAGCAAGCGCGCGGGCACGGCCATGACGCCGCTGTAGATCTCGCGCACGGCGCGCTGGGCCTCGCTGGCGTCCTTGTGCTCGACCACGGCGGTCACGTCGCCGGCGGCGGCCGAGCGGATGACGCGGCCGTAGCCGGTGGGGTCGTCGAATTCGATGGTCAGCAGCGCCAGCCGCTGGCCCGCGCTGGCGGCGACGAGCGCGCGCAGCGTGTCTTCGCCGATCAGCGGCACGTCGCCCGAGAGCACGACCACCGTGCCGTCGTCGGGCAGCAGCGGCGCCGCCTGCAGCACGGCGTGGCCGGTGCCCAGCTGCGGCTCCTGGCGTGCGAAGCGCAGCGTGGCGCCGGCAATGCCGCCGGCCATGGCAGCCTCGACCTCGGCCGCGCCGTGGCCCGTGACCACCACCACGTCGCGCGCGCCGATGCGCCCGGCGGTGCCGGCCACATGCGCCAGCAGTGCGCGGCCGGCCAATCGATGCAACACTTTGGGCAGCCTGCTCTTCATGCGCGTGCCCTTGCCGGCGGCCATGATGACGATGTCGACCGGTCCCGGCGTGCTTTGTTGCGGAGTCTGATTCATGCGTTTTTCTTCCCGATTTCGTTGCGCGGCGATGGCGCGGATTATCGGCGTGCTGCTGCTGGCCGCCGCCCTCGGGGCCTGCAGCGCGATCAAGCTGGCCTACAACAACCTGCCGACCGTGAGCTATTGGTGGCTCGACGACTACCTGGACTTCGACAGCGAGCAGACCCCGAAGGTGCGCGACGAGCTCGCGCAGCTGCTGGCCTGGCACCGGCAGAACGAGCTGCCGCGCATCGCCTCGCTGCTGCAGGAAGCCCAGGCGCTGGCGCCGGGCGAGGTGACGCCGGCGCAGGTCTGCGCCATGGGCGATCGCATCCGCGAGCGCCTGCTGGCCGTGACCGAACGCGCCGAGCCCGCCGGCACCGAACTCGCGCTGAGCCTGACCGACGCCCAGTTGCAGCAGCTGGAACGCAAGTACGAAAAGAACAACGCCAGCTACCGCAAGGCATGGCTCGACCGCACGCCGGCGCAGGTGCAGGAGAAGCGCTACGACCAGTTCCTGGACCGCACCGAGGACTTCTACGGCCGCCTCAGCGCACAGCAGCGCGATCTGCTGAAGCAGCAGGTCGCGCAGTCGGTGTTCGACCCGCGCCTGGCCGACACCGAACGCCGCCATCGCCAGCAGGAGGCGCTGGTGCTGCTGCGCGGTTTTGTCGCCAACAAGCCCTCGCCCGTCGAGCGCGCGCCGCGCTGCATGCCTACATCCAGCGCATCGCCGAGCCGCCGCCGGGGCCGTGGCGCGACCAGCAGCAGGCGCTGCTGCAGGAAGGCTGCCGCAACACGGCCGTGCTGCACAACGGCACCAGCCCCAGCCAGCGCGCGCAGGCGGTGCGCCGGCTGCAGGCCTACCAGGACGATTTGCGCCAACTGGTGGCGGCGCGCTGAGGCGCTCGCGCGCTTGGGGTCAGATCAGCGGCGTGGGCCGCATCGGGCGCTCGAAGTAGTCGCCCAGCGTTTCGAGCGCGTGCGGCTCCATGATGCGCAGCCAGCCGGTGTCGATCTTGTAGAACCCCAGCCGCTGCAGCCGCCGCATCGTCTTGTTGGTGTGCACCAGCGACAGCCCCAGTGCATCGGCGATGTGCTGCTGGTTGAACGGAAACTCGACCCAGCCGTCGCGCACCATGCCCACGCGCTCGGCGCGGCGGTACAGGTGCATCAGCAGCATGGCCACGCGCTCGCCGGCGTTGCGCCGGCCGGCGGTGACGAGGTTGTCGTCCACCATCTTTTCCTCGCGCGCGGCGAGCCAGGTGATGTCGTAGCCCAGCTTGGGCTGGGCATGGAACAGGCCCCAGAGCCGGTCGCGCGAGAAGGCGCACAGCGTGACGTCGGTGACGGCCTCGATGCCGTGCGTCTGGCCGTCGGCGAACTCGTCCTGCAGGCCGATGAAGTCGCCGGGCAGCAGAAAGCTCAGGATCTGCCGGCGGCCGTCGCTCAGGGTCTTGTAGCGAAAGGCCCAGCCGGCATAGAGGGTGAACAGCTGCGGGCTGCGCCGGTGCTCGTCGACGATGGAACCGCCGGCCTCCACGCGCCGGGCGCCGACACGAAACGACTGGATGGTCTTGAGCTCTTCCTGCGACGAGGGAAGAAAGGCATCGAGCCGGCGCAATGCGCACTGGTCGCAAGGATTGACGCCCTGGGGGGGCGCGGCGGCGGCGGGATAGTCCTCGAATTTCACGCTTCACTATAGGCTTTTCGCCTGTGTCTTTTGACATTTCAACGCGTCGCCCGGGTGCCTAGACTGCGCACCGCCTTCCCTTCAAGACGCATGACAGAAGAACTACCGCTCTACGAAATCCTTTACTGCAGCACCCTGGCGCAGGACCTGCCGCCGCCGACCGTCGGCGCGATCGTCACGAGGGCCCGCGCGCGCAATGCCGAACAGGGCATCACCGGCCTGCTGGTCTTCGACGGCCAGCGTTTCTGCCAGCACCTGGAAGGGCCGCGCGAAGCCGTCGAGGCATTGATGGACCGGATCGCACAGGACCCGCGCCACGTGGAAGTCCGCATTGCCTACGAGGGCGCCCTGCACGGCCGCCGCTACGGCGGGTTCGGCCTGGGGCTGGCGGAAAGCGAAGGACCGCACCTGATGGCCGGCGTGCACGTGCTGGAGGGCCAGACCGCCCTGCTTCACTTTCTGGCGCTGCGCTCCAGCTTCGACATCAACGGCTGAGGCCGCTCCAGACGAAAAAAAGGCGGCCAAAGCCGCCTTTCGGTGTGCGCAGGGTGGACGGTCGGGTCAGGCGTTGTCCCAGCTGTAGGTCGCGCCGTAGCCGTCCCACGCTTCCATGACGATGCGCTGGCCCGCGGCCACCGACAGCGATTCGCCGGGTGCGAGCACCAGGTCTTCGCTGGGGTTGGCGAGCGTGGCGTCGGGCGTGACCCACACGCGGCCCTGCTTGACCCGCAGCACGCTGGCCGAACGCGCCTTCAGGCTCATCGCCTCGCCGGGGGCGATCTGCCAGGCGCCACGGCGAACGGCCGGCGGCACGGCGGCGGCGTGGTACGGGCGGAAACGGACAGGGACGAGAGCGATTCGGTGGTGCAGACGGCGGTGGACATGATATGGACTCCTGGGCTTGGCCGAAGCGCGTGACAGACAGAAGGTAATTGCGCAGTTCGGGAATGAATGATCGTTTCTATGCCGTTGGCAGTCCAATGAAAAGGAGGTAGCCTACTGATGCTGGTTTCGCATCAATCGCGCCAACCGCCAGACAGCCCCTCGACGTCACACTCATGCAACATTCGCAAACCCATCTGCGCTCCCGCCCGATCTCGGCCGGGCACCTGCGGGCCTTCGAGGCCGTGGCCCGGCACCTGAATTTCCGCGCCGCCGCCGAGGAAATGGCGCTGACCCAGTCGGCCGTGAGCCGGCAAATCCAGTCGCTGGAAGAAGAAGTGGGCGTGGCGCTGTTCCTGCGCCATACGCGGGCCGTGGAGCTCACCAGCGCGGGCGCGCAGCTGCTGCTGGCGGTGCAGCAGTCGCTGCCGCGCATCGACATGGCGGTACGGCAGATCCGCCAGAGCGCGGGGCGCAAGAGCGTGTCGCTGACCACTTTTGCCTCGTTCGCGTCGATGTGGCTGATTCCGCGGCTCGAGGCCTTCCAGCGCGACAACCCCGAAATCGACATCCGCATCGACGCCAGCGACGTGGCGGTCGACCTCGAGGTGGCCGACGTCGACATCGCGCTGCGCTACGGCCCGCGCGAGGTCATGCCGGCGGGCGCCGTGCGGCTGTTCGGCGAAACGCTGACGCCGGTGGCCAGCCCGTGGCTGCTGAAGAGCAGCCCGCCCATCAAGACGCCGGCCGACATCACCCGCTTCACGCTGATCGAGGCCGGCGACGCCCACCGCACGCACCTGGAATGGCTGACCTGGCGCCGCTGGTTCGAGGTCAACGGCCAGGAGCGCGCCCAGCCCAGGCGCTGGCTCTATTTCAACTACGCCTACCAGATGGTGCAGGCGGCCCTCACCGGGCAGGGCGTGACGCTGGCGCGCAGCTCGCTGATTGCCGAGAGCCTGGCCAACGGCGACCTGGTCGAGGTGCTGCCGCAGCACCGCATGGACTCGCCGATGTCCTACTGGCTCATTGCCGGCCCGCGCAACGCGCTGCGGCCCGAGATCAAGGCCTTCTGGGACTGGCTGCAGGTGCAGGCCATCACCACGCGCGAGACCATCGGCGAGGTGCCCGACCCGGACACGGTCGACAACATCGACTGAGCCCGGGGCGGCTCAGCCCGCCGCGTTCAGCTGGTCGGCCAGACCACGCCGTTGTCGTTCAGGATGGCGTCCAGCGGCAGGTCGTGCGACTCGGGCTCGAAGTCTTCCAGGAAGCCGTTGGTGAAACCCAGCCCCACCGTGAACGGCCGCGGCTCCAGCGCCGCCAGCGTGCGGTCGTAGAAACCGCCGCCGTAGCCCAGCCGGTAGCCGCCCGCGCTGTAGCCCACGCAGGGCACGAACAGCAGGGTCGGCACGATCAGCTCGGTGTCCTTGGGCTTGGGAATGCCGTAGGCGTCTTCTTCCATCTGGCAGCCCGGGTACCAGGCATGGAAGGTCAGGGTCTTGTGAACTTTGTCGATCACCGGCAGTCCGATGCGACGGCGCTGGGCCTCTTCCATCAGCTCGCCGTCTTCCTTCCAGCGATGCAGCGCGGGCAGCGGATCGAACTCGCCCTTGATCGGCCAGTAGGCGCCGATCACGGTGTCGGGCCGGCCGACCAGCCAGATCCGCATCACGCGTTGCAGGAGATCGGCCCGCGCCAGGCGGTCGGGCAGTGCCAGTCGCTGCTCGATCAGTGCTTTTCGCAGCTGATCCTTAAGAAAACTCGCGGTCGCCGAGGTGTCGGCATCCTTTGACTTGTCCATAATCCCCCGATGCAGTTCCCAAGCATTTTGGCACCCAAGCGCCGCCGTCCGCGCAGCGCAACCCCCGCACTCGTTTTTTCCGCTGTTCTGGCCCTCGCCGCGTTGCTTTCGCAGCAACCCGCCGCCGCGCAGAGCAACACCAACGACGACGTGCTCCTCCAGATGAAGCAGGCCTTCCAGCGCGGCGACAAGGCCCGCCTGTCGGCCCTGCTGCCGCAAGCACGCGGACACGCACTGGAACCTTGGGCCGCCTACTGGGAACTCAAGGCGCGCCTGCAGGAAGCCTCGCCCAACGAGGTGCAGGACTTCTTCGCGCGCTACCCCGGCACTTACCAGGAAGACCGCCTGCGCAACGACTGGCTGCTGCTCACGGGCCAGCGCCGCGACTGGGACAACTTCTCCGCCGCCATCACGGGCTTTCGCATGGGCGACGACGCGCAGGTGCGCTGCTACGCCACGCTGGTCGACGCCCTGCGCACCGGCACCGCCACGCAAGCCCAGGCCGACGAAATACGCCGCAACTGGTTCGCCCAGAAGGACGCCGACGACGGCTGCCTCACGGCCGCCGACCGCATGGTGGCCGCGCGCCTCATGACGCCGGCCGACGCCTGGAAGAAGGCGCGCCTGGCCATGGAAGCCAACCGCGCGCAGGCCGCGCGCGGCGCCGTCACCATCGCCGCGCCCGACGCGCTGCCCCTGTTCGAGGAGCTGAACGCCAGCTCCGCCAAGTTCCTGACCGGCCGCGCCTTCGTGGCCGCCAAGTCGCGCAAGGAACTGGTGGTGCTCGCGCTCATCAAGGTCGCCATGGCCGACCCCGACCTGGCCGCCTCGCAGCTCGACAGCAAGTGGGGCCCGATGCTTTCCGCCGAAGAGCGCAACTGGCTCTGGGGCACCATCGGCCGCCAGGCCGCGAGCAAGCTGTCGCCGCAGGCCGGCGGCTACTTTGCCAACGTCACCAAGAACAGCGACCTGTCGGACGACATGCTCGGCTGGCGCGTGCGCGCCGCCCTGCGCGCCGGCCAGTGGAAAGAGGTGGCGCCCGCCATCAACGCCATGAGCGAAACCACCCAGCTCGACCCGACCTGGGTCTACTGGAAGGGCCGCGCGCTGGCCAGCGAACGCAGCGAAGAGCGCCGCGCCCAGGCCCGCGACCTCTACCAGAGCATCGCCGGCTCGCGCGGCTTCTACGAAATGCTGGCGCTCGAAGAGCTGGGCCAGCGCACCGTGGTGCCCACGCGCCCCGCCCCGCTCACGCCCGAAGAAAAAGCCGCCGCGCGCGCCAACCCGGGCCTGGCCCGCGGCCTGTATGCCATCGCGATCGGCATGCGGCCCGAGGGCACGCGCGAGTGGAACTACGCCACCAACCTGCACGACAAGGGCGGCATGGACGACCGCGCCCTGCTGGCCGCCGCCGACTTCGCCTGCCAGCGCGAGGTGTGGGACCGCTGCATCAACACCAGCGAGCGCACCAAGGGCGTGGTCGACGTGGAGCAGCGCTTTCCCATGCCCTTCCACGACACGGTGCTGCGCAAGAGCCAGGACATCGGCCTGGACCCGGCCTACGTCTACGGCCTGATCCGCCAGGAAAGCCGCTTCATCATGGACGCGCGCTCGGGCGTCGGCGCCTCGGGCCTGATGCAGGTCATGCCCGCCACCGCGCGCTGGACGGCCCGCAAGATCGGCCTGACCGACTTCTCGCCCAACCAGATCAACGACCGCGAGACCAACATCACCATCGGCACCAACTACCTGAAGCTGGCGCTCGACGACTTCGACGGCTCCATGGCGCTGGCCGCCGCGGCCTACAACGCCGGCCCGGGCCGCCCGCGCAACTGGCGCAACGGCCCGGTCCTCGACGCCGCCATCTGGGCCGAGAACGTGCCGTTCAGCGAAACGCGCGACTACGTGAAGAAGGTGCTGGCCAACACCACCAACTACGCGGCCATCATCAGCGGCCGGCCGCAGTCGCTCAAGGAGCGCCTGGGCCGCGTGGGCCCGCGCGACGCCGCCGATCCCGAACCGAGCAAGGACCTGCCCTGAGCTGGCCCGATGAGCTGGCGCGACGAAGTCCTGGACACCATCGCGTCCGAGTTCTCGGACGTGACCGACATCGCGCAGCTCACGCGCATCGTGCTGCGCCTCACGCTCGCCGCGGCACTGGGCTTCGTGCTCGGCTTCGAGCGCGAGCAGGCGGGCAAGGCGGCCGGCGTGCGCACGCACATGCTGGTGGCCATCGGCTCGGCGATGTTCGTGCTGATTCCGCAGCAGACCGGCATCGTGCCGGCCGACATGAGCCGCGTGATCCAGGGGCTGGTGGCGGGCGTGGGCTTCCTGTGCGCGGGCACCATCCTCAAGCAGGGCAAGGACGAGAGCCACGTGCAGGGCCTGACCACCGCCGCCGGGCTGTGGATGACCGCCGCCATCGGCATGGCCTGCGGCCTCGGGCGCGAAGCCACCGCCCTGCTGAGCGCGCTGCTGGCGCTGGCCGTGCTGTCGCTGGTGCCGCGCCTCGTGGGCCTGATCGAACGCGTGGCCGGCGCGCCGAAGGACGACGGCAAGGGCGCCGCGCCGCACGTGATCGCATCGCCCGACGACACGCCCGGCCGCTGAGCGCGCGGGCGCATCAATTCGCCGCGCGTTCCTCATCAATCGGGCCGTGCCGCGCGGCTAGCATCGACAACTTTTCACTCAACTGAACGCCCCCGGGAGGCCCTCATGCGCAAGCTCTACATCGGCAACAAGAATTACTCGTCGTGGTCCATGCGTCCCTGGGTGCTGATGAAGCAGGCCGGCATTCCCTTCGAGGAAGTGATGGTGCGCTTCGACTCCTTCGACGCCGATTCGAAGTTCAAGGGCGTCATCTCCGCGCTCAACCCGGTGGCCAAGGTGCCGGTGCTGGCCGACGGCGAACTCGTGATCTGGGACACGCTGGCCATCGCCGAATACCTGGCCGAGACCTTTCCCGAGAAGCAGCTGTGGCCCCGCGACGCGGCCCTGCGGGCACGCGCGCGCAGCGTGTGCGCCGAGATGCATTCGGGCTTCGGCGGCCTGCGCGGCCATTGCGGCATGAACGTCGAGGCCTCGCTGCCCGAAGTGGGCGCAAGGCTGATGAAGGAAGTGCCCGAGGTCGGCAGCGACCTCGCGCGCATCGTGCAGATGTGGAGCGGCCTGCTCGAGGCACACGGCGGCCCGATGCTGTTCGGCGAATTCAGCATCGCCGACGCCTACTTCGCGCCCATCGGCACGCGCATCAAGACCTACGGCTTGCCCGTGCCGCCGCACATCACGGCCTACATCGAGCGGGTGCAGGCGTTGCCGGGCGTCAAGGCCTGGATCGACGAAGCGCTGGCGGAGAAAGACTTCCTGCAGTTCGAAGAGCCCTACCGCACGGGGCGATAAGGTCTTCGAAGCAGGTGGGGCGGATCAGAAGCGGTAGGTTGCCGCCAGGTACGTGACGATCGGGTTCAGCTTCAGGCTGGCCTGGCTCGTGGCCACGGGCAGGCCGGTGACCGTGGTGGTCGTGAGCTTTGCCGTGGTCTTCAGCGGGATGTACGACACCGAGAACGACACGCCCCAGTGCTTGTCGAACTGGTAGGCCACGCCGGCGTTGAGCACGGGCGCGAACTTGCTGTCGAGCTTGGCCGTGGTGTTCACGCCGAACGGCGACACGTGGAACTGCGACGCCAGGGCGCTTTGCAGGTTCGACGTGAGGTTGACGTCGCTGTACCAGACGTAGGTGGCACCCACGCCCACGAACGGACGGAACGCCGAGTTGCTGTCGTTGAAGAAATACTTGCCCAGGATGGTCGGGCTCCACTGGCGGGCCTCGCCCAGTTGGCCGACGCGGCCCAGCGTGCCGGTGCCGTTGAGCTTGAACTTCGGCGGCACGCCGAACACGCCTTCCACCGCCCAGTTGCTGTCCAGGAAGTAGGTGGCGTTCAGGCCCAGGGTGTCGGAGTCGCTCACGCTGGCGCCCGAGCCGGGGAGCACCGCCGGAATCGGCGAGGTCACGGTCAGGGGCTTGCTCGAGTCCTGCGGCGACAGGTGGAACCAGCCCGTGCCGATGACCCAGTCACCGGCCTTCTGAGCCATCGCACTGCCGGACGCCAGGCGCCCAGGGCTGCCAGCGCGAACATTGTTTTCTTCATGATGTGAAAAGCTCCTTTGGTTGAAAAATCCCTCTGCGGATGCGGGCGCCGGCTTGTGACTGCCGTTGAAATCCGCCGTCTCGACGAACGAATGCCCGGTCTGCAACAAATATTATCGAACGACCGTTCTTTTTTGGAGTGGGGAGTATCCCTACACTGCACTCATGAAGATTTTTCTCGTTGGTGGTGCCGTGCGCGACCGGCTGCTGGGCCGGCCTGTGTCCGACCACGACTGGCTGGTGGTGGGCGCCACGCCCGAAGCCATGGTGGCCGGCGGCTACCTGCCCGTGGGGCGCGACTTTCCGGTGTTCCTGCACCCCGAAACGCGCGAGGAATACGCGCTGGCCCGCACCGAACGCAAGAGCGCGCCCGGCTACCGCGGCTTCACGGTGCACGCCTCGCCCGACGTCACGCTGGAGCAGGACCTCGCCCGCCGCGACCTGACCGTCAACGCCATTGCGCTGCCGGCCGAACGGGTGAGCGCCGACGGCGGCTTCGACCCCACGCCCGGCACGCTGGCCGACCCCTTCCACGGCCAGCGCGACCTGCGCGACAAGGTGCTGCGCCACGTGACCGACGCCTTCCGCGAAGACCCGGTGCGTATCCTGCGCGTGGCGCGTTTCGCCGCCCGCTTCCACGACTTCAGCGTGGCGCCCGAGACCCTGGCGCTGATGCGCGAGATGGTCGCGGCCGGCGAGGTCGATGCGCTGGTGCCCGAGCGCGTGTGGCAGGAGCTGTCGCGCGGCCTGGCCGAAGCCAGGCCGTCGCGCATGTTCGAGGTGCTGCGCGACTGCGGTGCGCTGGCCGTGCTGCTGCCCGAGGTCGACCGGCTCTGGGGCGTGCCGCAGCGCGCCGAGCACCACCCCGAGGTCGACACCGGCGTGCACCTGATGATGGTGCTCGACACCGCCGCGCGGCTGCAGGCCCCGCTGCCGGTGCGCTTCGCCTGCCTGATGCACGACCTCGGCAAGGGCACCACGCCCGCCGACGTGCTGCCGCGCCACCCCGATCACGAGGCGCGCAGCGTCGCGCTGCTGCAGCAGGTGTGCGAGCGCTGGCGCGTGCCGGTGGACATTCGCGAGCTGGCCGAGGTGGTGGCGCGCGAGCATGGCCACATCCACGGCAGCGGCGCGCTCGACGCGGCGGGCCTGGTGCGCCTGCTGGAGCGCTGCGACGCCTTCCGCAAGCCCGCGCGCTTCGCTCAGGCACTGCTGGCTTGCGAGTGCGACGCGCGCGGCCGGCTCGGCTTCGAGGACGCGGCCTATCCGCAGCGCGCGCGCCTGCTCGCGGTGCTGGCCACCGCAACCGCCGTGCCCACCGACGTGGTGGCGCGCGCCGCACAGCAGGCCGGCGCCACGGGGCCGAAGATCGGCGAGGCGATCCACAAGGCGCGCGTCGACGCCGTCGCGGCATCGCCGGCCTGAAAGCGAAAGCGCCCCCGACCCCGCCGCACGTCAGCCTTTGGCCGACACGGGCCGCGCATTGCCCGTGTTATGGTTTTTCCCAATGCCAAAGTCCTCCAGCAACTTGCAGTTGCCTCCTCCGTTGGGCCGGGACGCAGCCCTCTTTCTCGACTTCGACGGTACGCTGGTCGGGCTCGCGCCCACGCCTGAAGCCATCGAGATTCCCCCTGCCCTCGTCCCTCTCCTGAGCGACCTGCGTGACCTGCTCGGCGGCGCCCTCGCCGTGGTGTCGGGCCGCCAGATCGATTCCATCGACCGCTTCCTTGCGCCGCTGCGCCTGCCCGCGGCCGGCGAGCACGGCGTGCAGCGCCGCGACGCCAAGGGCCACATGCAGGAGCAGCGCGCGCCCGACCTCCTGCCCATCCTGGACATCGCCAACGAGCTCGCACGCGTGCACGAAGGCCTGCTGGTGGAGCGCAAGCACGCCGCCATCGCCCTGCACTACCGACTCGCGCCGCAGCTCGAGGCCGTGTGCCGCGACGCCATGTCGCGCGCCATCGCGCACGACCCGCAGCTGGAGCTCATGCACGGCAAGTTCGTGTTCGAGGTCAAGCCCGCGGGCATCAACAAGGGCATCGCCATCGATGCCTTCATGACCGAGGCGCCGTTCGCGGGCCGCACACCCGTGTTCCTGGGCGACGACACCACCGACGAGAGCGGCTTTGCCATCGTGCAGCCGCGCGGCGGCATTGCCGTGAAGGTCGGCTCGGGGCCCAGCCTGGCGCTGCACCGCCTCGAATCGCCCCGCGCGGTCTACGAATGGCTGGTGCAGGCACGCGACCTGCTGGCAGCTCCCCCGGCACCCGCCGACAAGACACCCCCCACCGAATCCCCGAGGAGCCCCGGATGAGCGAACAACAACTGTCGACGGCGCCCAAAGACCACGCCGACGCGGCCCGCATCGCGCAGGCCCGTGGCACGCGCGGCTTCGCGCCGCCGGCCGAGCCCTCGCTGAATGTCGGCGTGATCGGCAACTGCGCCTACAGCGCGCTCATCGACGCGCGCGGCCGCGCCGTGTGGTGCTGCCTGCCGCGCTTCGACGGCGACCCGGTGTTCAACGCGCTGCTGCATCCCGGTGAAGACGCGGGTGCGTGGAGCATCGACATCGAGGACTTCGCCGAGGCCAAGCAGTGGTACGAGCCGAACACCGCCGTGCTGCGCACGCAGCTGTTCGACAGCGCGGGCCAGGGCATCGAGATCACCGACTTCGCACCGCGCTTCTACAGCCGCTCGCGCTACTTCCGTCCGCTGATGATGGTGCGCCGCGTGCGCCCGATTGCCGGCGCGCCGCGCATCCGCGTGTCGCTCGATCCGCGCTTTCAATGGGGCGGCTCGGCGCCGGTGGAGGTACGCGCGGCAGCAACCACATCCGCTACGTCGGCCCCGACGTCACGTTGCGGCTGAACACCGACGCGTCGATCTCGCACATCCTCTCGCGCCAGCCCTTCGTGCTTTCGCGCGAATACAACTTCATGTTCGGCGTGGACGAGACGCTGACCGACGGCATTGCCGACACGGCGCGCAAGTTCGAGCAGGAGACCATTTCTTATTGGCGCACCTGGAGCAAGCGCCTGGCCATTCCCTTCGAGTACCAGGACGCGGTGATCCGCGCGGCCATCACACTGAAGCTCTCGCTGTACGAAGACACGGGCGCCATCGTCGCGGCCATGACCACCAGCATCCCCGAGGCGCCGGGCAGCCAGCGCAACTGGGACTACCGCTACTGCTGGCTGCGCGATGCCTTCTTCGTGGTGCGCGCGCTCAACTCGCTGAGCGAGGTCGGCACGATGGAAGACTACCTGCGCTGGCTCGGCAACGTGGTGATCGGCTCGCACGGCGAGCACATCCAGCCGCTGTACGGCATCGGGCTGGAGCGCGAGCTGCCCGAGTCCTTTGTCGACGGCCTGCCGGGCTACCGCGGGATGGGCCCGGTGCGCGTGGGCAACCAGGCGCAGGAGCACTTCCAGCACGACGTGTACGGCAACATCGTGCTCGGCGCGGCGCAAGCCTTTCATGACCACCGGCTGCTGAGCCGCGCGGGGCTGGCGGAGTTTCCGCACCTGGAGGCGGTGGGCGAGCAGGCGGTGCGCGTGTACGGCACGCCCGACGCCGGCATGTGGGAGCTGCGCACGCGCGCCCGCGTGCACACCAGCTCGGCGCTGATGAGCTGGGCCGCCTGCGACCGGCTCGCCAAGATCGCGCGCCGGCTCGAGCTGCCCGAGCGCGCCGCCTACTGGCACGGCCACGCCGCGCGCATGAAGGAAGAAATTCTTGCCAAGTCGTGGTGCGAGGAGCGCCAGGCTTTCGCCGAGAGCTTCGGCGGCCACGAGCTGGACGCAAGCATCCTGCTGATGGTCGAGGTGGGCCTGATCGACGCGCGCGACCCGCGCTTCATCTCCACCGTCGACGCCATGGAGAAGTCGCTGTGCGACGGCCCGTACATGCGCCGCTACGAGGCGGCCGACGACTTCGGCAAGCCCGAGACGGCCTTCAACATCTGCACCTTCTGGCGCATCGACGCGCTCGCCAAGATCGGCCGCAAGGCCGAGGCGCGCCAGATCTTCGAGACCATGCTCGCGGCGCGCAACCCGCTGGGCCTGCTGTCGGAAGACACGCACCCGGTCACCGGCGAGATGTGGGGCAACTTTCCGCAGACCTATTCGATGGTCGGCATCATCAACGCGGCCGTGCGCCTGTCCGCGCCTTGGGACTCCGCCATATGAGCCGGCTCGTCGTCATTTCCAACCGCGTGGCCGATCCGCGCAAGCCTGCGGCCGGCGGCCTGGCCGTGGCGCTGGGCGAAAGCCTGCAGCAAAGCGGCGGCCTGTGGTTCGGCTGGAGCGGGCAGATCGTCGAGGGCGGCCCGACCGGCGAAGGCGAGCTGCACAAGCAGCAGGCCGGCAAGGTCACGCTGGCCACCATCGACCTGAGCCGCGAAGACCACGACGCCTACTACCTGGGCTACAGCAATGACGTGCTGTGGCCGGTGTTCCACAACCGCCTGGACCTGGCGCACTTCGACGCCGGCTTCATCGGCGGCTACCGGCGCGTGAACCAGCTGTTCGCGCGCAAGCTGCTGCCGCTGCTGCAGGACGACGACATCATCTGGGTGCACGACTACCACCTGATTCCGCTGGCGGCCGAGCTGCGCGCCATGGGCTGCAAGCAGCGCATCGGTTTCTTCCTGCACATTCCGCTGCCGCCGCAGATCATCATCGCGGCCATTCCGCAGCACGAGTGGCTGATGCGCTCGCTGTTCGCCTACGACCTGATCGGCTTCCAGGCCCAGCAGGACGTGCAGCACTTCGAGCACTACGTGCGCAACGAGGCCCACGGCCAGTACCTGGGCGACGACATGTACCGCGCCTACGGACAGACGGTGCGCTGCAGCGCCTTCCCGATCGGCATCGACGTGGACGAGTTCGCGGCGCTCACGCATGCGAAGGAATCGCGCGACATGTACGAGACCATGAAGCGCGAGTATTCGCAGCGACGGCTGCTGCTGGGCATCGACCGGCTCGACTACTCCAAGGGCATTCCGCAGCGCGTGCGCGCGTTCCGCGAGCTGCTGGCGCACTACCCCGAGAACCGGCGCAGCGCCACGCTCATACAGATCGCCTCGCCCACGCGCGAGACGGTCGATGCCTACGGCGACATCCGGCGCGAGCTGGAGTCGCTGTGCGGCGCGATCAACGGCGACTACGGGGAGCTCGACTGGATGCCGGTGCGCTACATCCACCGGATGGTGGCGCGCAAGCGCGTGCCGGGGCTGTGCCGCGCGGCGGCCGTGGGGCTGGTGACGCCGCTGCGCGACGGCATGAACCTCGTGGCCAAGGAATACATCGCCGCGCAGGACCCGGCCGACCCGGGGGTGCTGGTGCTGTCGCGATTCGCGGGTGCGGCCGAGCAATTGAAAGAAGCGCTGCTGGTGAACCCGTACGACACGCACGGCACGGCCGAGACGGTTCAGCAGGCGCTGCACATGCCGCTGGAAGAGCGACGCGAGCGGCACCAGAAACTGCTGTCGCGCATTCGCGAGCAGGACATCCATTGGTGGCGCCGGACCTTTCTCGATGCGCTGCGTGAGGCGGCCAGCGAGCGTTGATCTCGTCGTTGTGGGTCGGGCGTTGTTCAGGGCGCACTCACGCCGACGGGGTGCTCTGCTCGGTAACGGCCCCTCACCGGCCGGTAAGCAGCCGCACAAAGCGCATCACCGGCCGCGACGTCTTCTGTTCAGGCACGGCAGCCAAGGCAGCCGCCGGCGCATGAACCCGCAGATGCGCCGGCCTCAGCGCCGACACCTCGATCCAGCCGCCGTGCGGCAGATGATGCGTATCGCCTTCGTCGAGCACCGTCTGCGCCGTGAACACCGTGTCGCCGAACCAGCCGGGCGGAGACATCACCCGCACCCGGCCCTCGGCCACTTGCAGCCACGTGCCGGCGTCGACGGCGGTGCGCAGGGACTGGCCCGGCTCCAGGGTGACGGAAGCAGGGGCGGAAGAGAGCGTGGTGATCATGGCGTGCCTTCGGAAAAGCGGTGGGTCGGGCACTCATCGTAGGAATTCGGCCGCCTGAAAAACAGGCACACGCCGTAGCTATTGCGACCGGAACAGCCGGGCCGCGCATGCATCTGTTATGGTGCTTTTACCGGCCAACTGCATCTGTTTTCCAACACCCGAACGGGGGAACATCGACCCCATGGACTCGCTCCCGCTTTACCGCCAGCTTTCCGCCCACTACGTGGACGCGATCCACACCGGCTCGCTCAAGCAGGGCGACAAGCTGCCATCGCTGCGCAGCCTGATGCGGCTGCACGACATCAGCCTGTCGACCGCGCTGCAGGTCTGCCGCGCGATGGAAAGCGACGGCTGGGTCGAGGCGCGCGACCGTTCGGGGTACTTCGTGCGGCGCCCGCAACGCATGGCCATCGCGCCGATGGAAGAGCCAGTGGCCGACGTGCCGCCCGATCCGGCGCAGTTCGTGAGCATGCGCGAGCGCATGGCCAACTTCATGGCGCGCGGACGGCACACGGGCGTGAAGCTCAACTTCGCCATTGCCCGCGCGGCGCCCGAGCTGTACCCGGCCGAGGCGCTGCGCAACTCGATGACGCGCGCGCTGCGCCAGCGGCCCGATCTGCTGACTACCGCCTCGTCGCAGAAGGGCCATCTGCAGTTTCGCGAAGCCGTGGCGCAGCGCAACCTGCGCATCGGCATGACGGTCGCGCCCGACGACGTGCTCGTCACCAACGGCTGCATCGAGGCGCTGAACCTCGCGCTGCGCGCCGTGGCCAAGCCGGGCGACACGGTGGCGGTGGAGTCCCCCACCTTCTACGGCCTGCTGCAGGTGCTCGAGAGCCTGGGCATGCGCGCGCTGGAGATTCCGACCAGCCCGCAGACCGGCATCTCCATCGAGGCGCTCGACCTGGCCATTCACACCTACGACGACATCAAGGCCGTGGTGGTGGTGCCGCACCTGCAGAACCCCATCGGCAGCGTGATGCCCGACGCCCACAAGCAGCGGCTGGTGCACCTGTGCGAGAGCCACGGCATCGCGGTGGTCGAGGACGACACCTACAGCGACCTCGTCGAGAGCGACACGCCGCTGCGCGCGGTGAAGTCGTGGGACCGCACGGGCAACGTCATCTACTGCGCGTCGCTGCACAAGGTGCTGGCGCCGGGGCTGCGGCTGGGCTGGATCACGGCCGGACGCTGGCACGCGCAGGTGGAAATGCTCAAGTACGCGCAGACCCGCAACAACGAGGCGCTGGCGCAGATCGCGGCGGGCGAGTTCATCGCGGGCGGCGCCTACGACCGGCACCTGCGCCGGCTGCGCGAGCGGCTGCATGTGCAGCGCGACCAGACGGCGGACGCCATTGCCCGGTATTTTCCGCAGGGCACGCGGCTGAACCTGCCGCGCGGCGGGCTGCAGCTGTGGGTGGAGTTGCCGCAGCGGCTGTCGTCGGTCGCGGTGTTCGACGCGGCGCTGCGCGAGCACATGCTGGTGGCGCCGGGGGCGCAGTTCTCGAACTCGTCGCGCTTCGACCACTACCTGCGCATCAACTGCGGCTGGCCGTATTCCGATGCGGTCGATGCCGGACTGCGCCGGCTGGGGCAGATCGTGGCGGAAGGCTGCGGCGCGGCAGCAGCAGCGCCGCCGGCCAACGCCGCGCGGCGCAAGGCGCCCTCGACTCAGTCGAGCAGCGCCAGGGCCGCGTAGTCGCCGACTTTGTCGCCGAGGCCGGCGGGGACCAGCAGCACGCCACGGGTCAGCGGCAGCAGCTTGCCGTCGATCTGCGCCTGCAGCCGCGGCAGCACGAAGTCGCTGTTGTGCGAGAACACGCTGCCGCCCAGGCTGATGCGCTGCAGGTCGAGCGTGATGACCATGTTGTAGAGCATGCGCCCGACGATGCGGCACAGGGCCTCGGCGGTCTCAAGCGCCTGTGGTTCGCCCGCCGCGGCGGCGCTGAAAAGTTCGGCCGCCGATTGGCCGAAGCGATGCGCGATCGAACTGCCGCTCACCAGCGCCTCGACGTCGCCGTAGTTGCCGCAGCCGCACAACGCGCCGCTGGCGTCGTCGACCACGAAGCTGTGGCCCGCATGGCCGGCGTTGCCGTTCTTGCCGCGCAGCGCGCGGCCGTCGACGCAAAGGCCCACGCCCACCCCGGTGCTCCAGGTGGCGTAGGCGCAGTTGTCCAGCCCCTGGAGCGCCCCCCAGTGGCGCTCGGCTTCCAGCGCGGCGACGGCGTCGTTCTCGACGCGCACGCTGCCGAAGCGCTTGACCAGCGGGGCCTCGACGATGGCGGTCATCCACGAATTGGGCAGGCCGCGCGAGGGCCCGGCGATGCCGCCGCAGATGTTGGGCGTGGCCAGTTCGACCAGTCCGTCGTGCAGCTCGAACGGCCCCGTGGACGACACGCCCACGCGATCGACCGTCGCCGGATCGACCCCCTGCTCCGCACACACCTCTTCGATCATCCGGATGATCTGCACCGCGACGGCGTCGTTGTCGCCCGTCTTCGCGGTGGGTTCGCTGCGCCGGCCGATCAGCGGCGCGTCGCTCGAGGGGGAAAGGCTCACGGCCACCTTGGTGCCGCCGATGTCTACGCAGGCTCTCATTGCGGGGTTCTTCTCTTTCAGGTCAGGCAAGGCAACGCGGCTACAGCAGGCGCGCGACCAGCGCCGCGATCATGCTGAGCACCACGGTGCTGGCGATCGGCAGCTGCCACTCGCGGCCGAAGGCGCGGAACTCGAAATCGCCGGGCAGCCGTCCGAAGCCGAAACGGCGCAGCCAGGCGGTCAGCCCGCTCATGAGCACCAGTGCAAGGACGACGACGATCAGCCAGCGGAACATGCCGACAGTCTAGGCCGAGAGCATGGCCATCGCTTGTCGGTGAAGTTCGGGCGTTGCGGCGGCAATGACCCTGCCGTCGGACTTCAGGCCCAGCGGCTGGCCCTGCCAGTCGGTGATGACGCCGCCGGCCGCCTCGATCAGCCCGGCCGGGCCGAGGTAGTCATAAGGCTGCAGGCCGGTCTCGACCACGAGGTCGATGGTGCCGCCCGCCAGCTGGGCGTAGCCGTAGCAGTCGCCGCCGAAGCGGCGCATGGCGCACTGGCGGCTGAGCTTGTCGAAGGCGGCCCAGTCGGCGGGCGCGAAGATGTCGGGCGAGGTGGTGACGATGCGGGCCTGGGCCACGTCGGTGCAGCCGCTCACGCGCACCGGCTGGCCGTCGCGCGTGGCGCCCTTGCCGGCCTGGCCAATCCAGCGCTCCTTGAGCACCGGCATGTCGACCATGCCCAGCACCACGCGCCCACCCTGCAGCACGCCGATCAGCGTGCCCCACAGCGGCGAGCCGGTGATGAAGCTGCGGGTGCCGTCGATCGGGTCGAGCACCCAGACGCGTTCGGCGTCGAGCCGCTCGGGGCCGTGCTCTTCGCCGTAGATGCCGTCGGCCGGCACGCGGGCGCCCAGGATCTGGCGCATGGCGGTCTCGGCGGCGCGGTCGGCCAGGGTGACGGGGCTTTCGTCGGCCTTGGTGATGATGTCCAGCGGCGTACGGAAATAGTGCATCGACTGGGCGGCGGCGGCATCGGCCAGCGCTTCGGCGATCGGCGAGAGGTCGGGAGAAGAAGAACTACGCATGGGAAAGTGGAAACGCGTGCCAAAACCTTCGATTAGACCCGAGCGGCGCGGGTTTGACACCGCAGGGGGTGTCGCCCTAGCATGGCCCGGAAATTGCCCCTTTTGAACGAATGGCCTCATTCAAGCTCCTGCGCGCCGCGCTGCTGTCCCTCTGCCTGGGCGCGTGCGCCCTGCTGGCGCACGCCACCCCGTCCGCCGCGGAGGACAAGCTGATCGACACGCTGATACAGCGCGTGTCGAAGATGTCGGCCATGGTCTTCCTGCGCAACGGCAGCGAGTACAACGCGTCCGATGCCGCCAAGCATATGCAGGCCAAGTACGACTACTTCAAAAAGGAACTGGTCACGGCGGAGGACTTCATCGAGCGCTGCGCCTCGCGCTCCGAAATGACCGGGCAGGCCTACAAGGTGAAGCTCGACGGCGGCACCGTGCGGGACGCCAACGAGTTCCTCAACAGCGAACTGCGCGCATTGCGGCAGGGCGCCGCGAAGAAGTCCAGCGGCTGAACGAAGAAATCAGCGCTGCTGGCCCCAGCGGCGCACCGTCAGGCGCTCCAGCGTCTTGAAGCCCAGGCTTTCGACCAGCAGGCCGATCAGCACCACCATCGCAAGGCCCGCGAACACGCGGTCGGTGTAGAGCTCGTTGCGGTTCTGGAAGATGTACCAGCCCAGGCCGCCCTTGCCCGACGAAGCGCCGAACACGAGTTCGGCCGCGATCAGCGTGCGCCACGCAAAGGCCCAGCCGATCTTCAGCCCCGAGAGAATCGACGGCAGCGCGGCCGGCACCAGGATCTGCAGCACGTAGCGCAAGCCCTTGAGGCCGTAGTTGCGCCCGGCCATGCGCAGCGTTTCGGGCACGCCCTGAAAGCCCGCATAGGTGTTGAGCGCCAGCGGCCACAGCACCGAGTGGATCAGCACGAACACCAGGCTGCCGCGCCCCAGCCCGAACCACAGCAAGGCCAGCGGCAGCAGCGCGATGGCGGGCAGCGGGTTGAACATCGAAGTCAGCGTGTCCAGCAGGTCGCGGCCAATCTGCGTCGACACCGCGAGCGTGGTGAGCGCAAAGGCCAGCAGCACGCCGGCCAGGTAGCCCTGGAGCAGCACCGCGAGCGAGATGCGCACCTTCTCGACCAGCTCGCCGCTCGCGAGGCCTTCGACCAGCGCGCGCGCCGTGGCGGTGAAAGTGGGCAGCAGCAGGTCGTTGTCTTGCCAACGCGCCGCGAGCTCCCAGAGCACCGCGATGACGACAAGGATCAACCCCTTGCGCAGCCAGGCCTGCGACCAGATGCGCGCGCCCAGCGGCAGCGTGCGTTCGACGGGCAATGCGGTGAAGGGCTCGAGCGTGCGCTCGTACTCGGGGCGGATGGGCGGCGTAAGAATGCTCATGGAGTATGGCTCCTTCCCCCTCTGGGGGAAGGCTGGGATGGGGGCAAGCGGCGGTCGATGAGCGACGGCAATGGATACGCCGCTGGCCCCCACCCCTGCCCTCCCCCGGAAGGGGAGGGAGAAAGACGGGGCTCGTCATGCAATGGCCTCGGGCTCTTCCTCGAACAGCATGTCGTGGATGCGCTGCGCCGTGCCCTGGAATTCCGCACCGCCCAGGCTCTCGAGCGAAAAGCCGTGGCTGTTGATCTCCGCACGCATGCGCCCCGGGTGCGGCGACAGCAGCGCGATGCGGTTGCCCACCACCAGCGCTTCCTCGATCGAGTGCGTGACGAACACCAGCGTGAAGCGCACCTCGTCCCACAGCGCGAGCAGCTCCTGCTGCATCTTGCGGCGCGTGAGCGCGTCGAGCGCGGCAAAGGGCTCGTCCATCAGCAGCACGCGCGGCTGCATCGCAAGCGCCCGGGCGATCGCCACGCGCTGCTTCATGCCGCCCGAGAGTTGATGCGGATGCACGTCGGCGAACTTCGAGAGGCCGACCTTGTCGAGGTAGTGCAGCGCGCGTTCGGCGGCCTCCTTCTTGCCGAGTGTGCGGGAGGCAAGCAGCGGGAACATCACGTTCTGCTTCACCGTCTTCCACGGCGGCAACTGGTCGAACTCCTGGAACACGACGATGCGGTCGGGACCGGGCTGCGTCACGCGCTCGCCGTCGAGACGGATCTCGCCTTCGACCGGCGGGATGAAACCGCCCACGGCCTTCAGCAGCGTGGACTTGCCGCAACCCGAGGGGCCGAGCAGCACGAAGCGGTCGGCGGCGTGCACGTCGAAGCTCACGCGGTGCGTGGCACGGACGACGCGTTCGGGGGTGCGGTATTCGAGGCTGACGTTGTCCACTTGCAGCAGCGGCGCCGTGTCTTGCTCCCTCCCCTCCCGGGGGAGGGCTGGGGTGGGGGCAGACGGCGCTTGCTTC
>NZ_MOWM01000089.1 GCF_016082275.1 Variovorax sp. E3 | reverse complement strand
GCCACGCAGCCTCGAGGCCGCGCGGCCCCCATCCCGACCTTCCCCCGGAGGGGGAAGGGGCTAGTACAAAGACAGGGCCGCTTCCTGTTCCTGGTCCGCCGGTCTTGCATCGAGCGGCAGCACGCACAAGACCTTCCCGCCCAGCGTCAGCACCAGCCCGAGCCGGCCGCCGATCTGCATGACCTGGCACACGGTGCGCGGCGCCTTGGCCCCACCCGCGGCGGACATCGAAAGCGCCCGTGCCGGCGGCTGCCGCAGCATCGCCATCAGCACGCGCGCATCACAGTCCTGCAGCGCTTGCCGGTACACGTGGAAGGCCGCCTCCGACGACCCCGCATCGCCGTCGCTCTTGCCCTGTCGTAACCGCAGCAACGCGCGATGCAACTGCTGCCGGCAGGCGGCTTCGGTCTTCCCGCTGGCCTCGGCAATTTCCTTGAAGCTGGCTTCGAACACTTCGCGCAGCAGCACCGCCGCGCCATCGATGGGCGACAGCCTTGCGGCCAGCAGGCGCAGCGCCTGCTCGGTGGACTGCGCCATTGCCGCTTCGGCCTCCGCCGAGGGGGCTTCCGACGCAAGGTCCTGCAAGGCCGCATCCCGCAGCCACCGCCGCATCCACCCCTCCCGCCGCAGCCGGTCGATCGCCAGGTTCTGCATCACCGTGGTCAGCCACGCCTGCGCTTCATCAAGACCGGTTTCATCCCCCGCCTCGAGCGCGCGCAGGTAAGTCTCCTGCACCACATCCTCGGCCTCGGCCAGTCCGCCGAGCATGCGCGTCGCCGCGCGAACCAGCCGGCCCCTCAGGGCGGGCAACTGCGAGAGATAGCGTTCATCGAGCATCGGCGCAGCTTGCCACAGCGGCCTCGATGTCACGAAACTGTGGGCTTGTTCGTCAAGACAGTTCAACCCACAGGAGCTTTCTTCATGTCCCCCATGTTCTCAATGGAAACCGACGACGACACCAAGCCCGCGGCCACCGCCGAGCCGCGCAATTCCTACCTGGAGGAGAAGGCCTTCAAGTCGCGCACGCTGCTGATCTTCGGCACCATCACCGACGCCGCGGCGGCCGACGTGACGCGCCGGCTCATCGCGCTGGACGCCGACAGCGGCGACAAGCCCATCGACATCCTCGTGAGCTCGCCGGGCGGGCACCTGGAGTCGGGCGATGCCATTCACGACATCGTGCGTTTCATCAGCGCGCCGGTGCATATGATCGGCACCGGCTGGGTCGGCAGCGCCGCCACGCACCTGTTCCTGGCGGCGCCGCGCGAGCGCCGCGTGTGCCTGCCCAACACGCGCTTCCTGATTCACCAGCCCAGCGGCGGGGCGGGCGGGCAGGCGACCGACATCGCCATCCAGGCGCAGGAAATCATCAAGGCCCGCCAGCGCATCGCGCACGAGATCGCGCGCGAGACCGGCAAGCCCATCGACGTGGTGCTGGCCGACATCGAGCGCGACCGCTGGCTGTCGGCCGAGGAGGCCGTCGAATACGGGCTGGTCTCGCGCATCATCCAGCGCAAGACCGAACTGCGGGGCTGATCGATCAGGCCTTGGGCTTGTAGGCCACCACGTCGATCTCGACGCGCGCGTCGATCATCAGGCGCGCCTCGGTGGTCGAGCGCGCGGGCTTGTTCTCGCCGAAGTAGCCCATGTAGATGCGGTTGAAGGCACCGAAATCGCGCGCGTCCTGCAGCCACACGGTGCTCTTGCACACGTCGTCCAGCGTGGCGCCGGCCAGCGCGAGCACGGTCTTGATGTTTTCCATCACCTGGCGCGTCTGCGCCTCGATGCCGCCCACCACGAGTTCGCCGTTCTTGTCGACCGGCACCTGGCCCGACACGTAGACGAAGTCGCCGGCGCGCACGGCCGGGGAGAACGGACGCACCTGGCGGTCGGAAGCAAGGGGCGGGGCGCCGAGGTATTCGAGGGGCATGGAGGACTCCTGGGGTGTTGAAAGACTGGAGGGAAGGGGAGCCGCGAGTATCCGTCCAATCTGAAAATCTATTTCAGAATAACCCTTGAACAAGGGTTAACACGGATGATTTGGCATGAATACTGCTTCAAAGTCCGGGCCGAAAAGAAAATTTCTTTCACAAACTCGCCCGCCCCATGAAGGAGTTCCCCATGCCCCACGTCGGTCCAGCCCTGCGCCTTTCCCTGCCCACGCTGTCCAGGCGCAGCCTGCTCGGTGCGTCCCTGCTCGCGATGCTGTGCGCCGCGCTGCCCCACCAGCAAGCCCATGCCCAGGGCCCGCGCAATTTCGCCACCCTGGCGATGGTGGCCGAGCCGCAGACGCTCGACCCGATGGCATCGACCGCCGACCTGGTCGGCACCATCATGCAGCACGTGTACGAAACGCTCTACACCTTCGACGGCAAGTGGAACGTGGTGCCCATGCTGGCCGAGGGCATGCCCAAGATCTCCGCCGACGGCAAGACCTACGCCATCACCCTGCGCAAGGGCGTGATGCTGCACAACGGCCGCGAACTCACGGCCGACGACGTGGTGGCCAGCCTGCAGCGCTGGATGGACCAGTCGCCGCGCGGCAAGGCCGTGGGCAAGGAAATCGACAGCCTCAAGGCCAAGGGCCCGCTGGCCGTCGAAGTGGTGCTGAAGGAGCCCTATGCGCCGCTGCTGTCGCAGCTCGCGCTGCCCAGCGGCATGGCCGCCATCATGGCCAAGGACTCGATCGCCTCGCCGCTGAAAGACTTCGTCGGCACCGGCCCCTACAAGTTCAAGGAGCGCCGCCCCGACCAGTTCGTGCTGCTCACGCGCTTCGACAAGTACAGCGCGCGCAAGGAGCCCGCGAGCGGCTATGGCGGCAAGCGCGAAGCCGCCATCGAAGAGCTGCGCTTCGTGCCCGTGCCCAACGCCAGCACGCGCGTCGAAGGCGCGCTGGCCGGCCAGTACGACTTTGCCGACCTGCTGCCGGTCGAAGCGCTGCCGCGCCTGGAAAAGTCGGGCGGCAAGACCATGCCGATCATGACGCCGTCGTTCGGCTTTCCGTACCTCGTGCTCAACACCAAGGAAGGCGTGGCCGCCAACCCGGCCGTGCGCCAGGCGATCCAGACCGCGCTCGGCGAAGGCGAAATGCTCGCGGCCGGCTTCGGCGACACGCGCTTCTTCGTGGCCGAGGGCAACCACTTCCCCAAGGGCTCGCCGTTCTACTCGGCCTCGGGCGTCAACCAGTACAACCAGCGCAACGCACCCAAGGCCAAGGAGCTGGCGGCCAAGGCCGGCTACAAGGGCGAGCCGATCCGCGTGCTCACCAGCCGCCAGTACGACTTTCACTACAACATGGCGCTGCTGATGGCCGAGCAATTGAAGCGCGCCGGCTTCAAGGTCGACCTCAACGTGGTCGACTGGGCCACGCTGGTGCAGCGCCGCAACGACGCCAAGCTGTGGGACATCTACGTCACGCATTCGGGCCAGTTCCCCGAGCCCATGCTCTCGCCGCCGCAGCTGGGCGACGGCGCGCCCGGCTGGTGGGACACGCCCGCCAAGAAGGCGGCGCTGCAGGCCTTCAACACCGAGAGCGACCCCGCCAAGCGCGGCGCGCTGTGGGGCAAGGTGCAACAGGTGGTCTATGACGAAGTGCCGTACATCAACGTCGGCAAGTTCAACGGCCTGTCGGCCAGGAGCCCGGCGCTGGACAACTACACGCCCGCGACCTGGCCGTTCTTCTGGAACGCGAAGATCAAGTAAGCAAAGCAGCACCGCCATGCCATCGCGTCGCCAACTTCTGCAAGCCAGCGCACTGGCCTCCGGGCTCGGAGCCCTGGGCCTGCACTCCTCCATGGCCGCTACCGCCAAGGGCGCAAGCGCCGGCCCGGTCTACGCCTACGTCGGCACCTACAGCGACGGCGGCAAGCCGTGGCGCGGCGGGCGCGGGCTGGGCGTGCACCAGTTCGTGCTCGACAGCGCGACCGGTGCGCTCAAGCCCATTCCCGGCGCACCGGTGGCCGTGGCCAGCACGGGCGAGGGCGCCAGGCTGCGCAACCCCGCGTCGCTGGCGCGCCACCCGACGCTGCCCATGCTCTATGCGGCCAACGAGTTCGAGGCCGGCTCGGTCTCGGCCTTTCGCATCGGCGCCAACGGCGCGCTGTCGTTCGTGGCCGAAATGCCCTGCGGCGGCAAGGACCCGGCCTACATCAGCGTGCACCCCGACGGCCGCTTCCTGTTCACGGCCAACTACGCGAGCGGCGACGTCAGCGTGATCGCGCTGCGCGCCGACGGCACGCCCGACACCGACCGCGCGGCCGTCGTCTACAAGGACGCCGAGGCTTGCGGCGCCACCGCCTGCAAGCCCGGCGCCGACGTGGTGCCGGCCGCCGCGCGCTCGCACGAAGGCTTTGCCACCAGCGACCACGACGGCCCGCACGCGCACATGGTGCATGCCGACCCGAAGGGCAACTTCGTGCTGGTGGCCGACCTGGGGCTGGACCGCGTCATCTCGTACCGCTTCGACCGCGGCACCGGCGTGCTGAGCCAGCCCGGCACGGTGGCCGTGTCCGAGAGCTCGGGCGCGCGCCATTTCATCTTCCACCCGAACGGCAAGTGGTTCTACCTGGTCAACGAGGAAGCCTCGACCATCGCCTTCATGCGCTATGACGATGCCAGCGGCGTGCTCACGCCAGTGAGCGAAACCTCGGCGCTGCCGCCAGGCTTCAAGGGCACGAGCTACGCCTCGGGCATTCGCATGCTGCCCGACGGCCAGCACTTCGTGTCGCTGAACCGGCTGCACGATTCGATCTCGCTCTTCAAGCTCGACGCCCGCACCGGCGCGCCCACGCTGGTGCGCGAGGAATGGACGCGCGGCAACTACCCGCGCAGCTGCACGCTCGACCCGAGCGGCAAGTTCCTCTACGTGTGCCACAACAAGCAGGGCGACAACGTGACGGTGTTCCGCGTGCAGGGGGGCGACGTCAAGTTCACCGGCCAGTACGTGGCGGTGGGCAGCGCCGCTGCCATCGAGTTCTCGCGCTGAAGGGGTCTCTCTTGTTCCGTTACATAGCTTCCCGCCTGGCCGGCATGCTCGTCGTGCTGGGCATCGTGGCGGTGCTCGTCTTCGTGCTCACGCGCGCGGCTTCGGGCGACCCGGTGTCGGTGCTGCTGGGCGACCAGGCCACCGCGGCCGACATCGCGCGCGTGCAAAAGAGTACGGCCTGGACAAGCCGCTGCCCGTGCAGTTCGGCTACTGGCTGCGCGAGGTGCTGCAAGGCAACCTGGGCACCTCGATCTTCCTGCAGCGCCCCGTGACGCAGGCGCTGTGGGAGCGCTCCGAACCCACCACGCTGCTCGCGCTGATGGCCGTGGCCATTGCCGCGCTCATCGGCGTGCCGTGCGGCATCGTCTCGGCCGTGTTCCGTGGGCGCATCGTCGACCAGCTGTTCACCGGCATCGCGATGCTGGGCGCGAGCATTCCGAGCTTCTGGCTGGGCATCGTGCTGATCCAGATCTTCGCGGTGTCCTTCGGCTGGTTCCCGGTGTCGGGCTACGGCGCGCCCGACGCGGCGCTGGCCGAGCGGCTGCATTCGCTGGTGCTGCCGGCCACGGTGCTGGGCCTGCTGAACTCGGCGCTCATCATCCGCTTCACGCGCGCCTCGATGCTCGACGTGCTCGGTGAAGACTATGTGCGCACCGCGCGCTCCAAGGGCCTGAGCGAAAGCGTGGTCGTGCTCAAGCACGCGCTGCGCAATGCGCTGGTGCCCATCGTCACGGTGATCGGTCTCACGGTCGCGCTGATGATCGGCGGCGCCGTCATCACCGAGACGGTGTTCGGGCTGCCCGGCGTGGGCAACCTCGTGGTCAGTGCGGTGCTGCGGCGCGACTACCCCGTCATTCAAGGCGCGCTGCTCGTGATTGCCGCGATCTATGTGCTCATCAATTTCTCGATCGACCTGCTGTATGCGGTGGTCGATCCGCGCGTGAAGGTCTGAGCCATGCAAATGCCCCGAATGCTCCGCCAGCTGATGCATCGCCGCATCGTGATGGTGTCCGCGCTGGTGCTGCTGGTGATTGCCGTCATGGCCATCGGCGCGCCGCTGTTCGCCTCTGCCGACCCCAACGACACGGCCGTGCTGGAACGCCTGAAGGCGCCGAGCGCCGAGCACCTGCTCGGCACCGACGAACTGGGCCGCGACATGTATTCGCGCATCGTGCACGGTGCGCGCTACTCGCTGGCCATTGCGGCGCTGACTGCGCTGGGCGCGGTCGTTGCCGGCACGGTGCTGGGCCTGGTGGCCGGCTTCTTCCGCCGGCTCGACGCGCCGCTGATGCGCGTGGTCGACGCGATGATGTCCTTTCCCGACATCCTGCTGGCCATTGCGCTGGTGGCCATACTCGGGCCGTCGCTGATCAACACGGTGCTGGCGCTGGTGCTGGTCTACACGCCGCGCGTGGCGCGGGTGGTGCGCGCATCGACGCTGGTGGTGCGCGAGCTCCTGTTCGTGGAAGCCGTGCGCGCGCTGGGCGTGCGCACGTCGCGCATCCTGTGGCGGCACATCCTGCCGAACCTGATGTCGCCGATTCTGGTGCAGGTGTCGTTCATCTTCGCGTACGCGATCCTGGCGGAAGCCGGCTTGTCGTTCCTCGGCGTCGGCGTGCCGCCCGAGATCCCGACCTGGGGCACCATGGTCGCGGGCAGCCAGCAGTACGCGCACCAGGCTTTCTGGGTCGTGCTGTTCCCGGGGCTTGCGATCATCTTCACGGCGCTGTCGCTGCAACTGCTGGGCGACGGGGTGCGCGACCTGCTCGACCCGAAGCTCAAGAAAACCTCGTGATGACGAACGAACAAAACACCCCGCGTCTCGCGGTCAGCAACCTGAGCACCAGCTTTCCGACCGAAGACGGCCTCGTGCGGTCGGTGGCCGACGTGAGCTTTTCGATCCAGCCGGGCAAGACCACCGCGCTGGTCGGCGAATCGGGCTCGGGCAAGTCGGTGACCAGCCTCACGCTGATGCGCCTGCTGCCGAAGACCGCGAACGCGCAGGTCAGCGGCACGGCCTCGTTCGTGACGCGCGAAGGCAAGACGCTCGACCTGCTGAAGATCGACGAACGCGAAATGCGCTCGCTGCGTGGCAACCAGCTGTCGATGATCTTCCAGGAGCCGATGACGAGCCTGAACCCGGTGTTCACCATCGGCGAGCAGATCGCGGAAAGCGTGCGGCTGCACAAGGGGCTCGACCGCAAGGCGGCCATGGCGCATGCGCTGCGCATGCTCGAGCTGGTCGAGATTCCGGCCGCCGCGCAGCGCGTGCACGAGTACCCGCACCAGCTGTCGGGCGGCATGCGGCAGCGCGTGATGATCGCGCTGGCCATGGCCTGCGACCCGACGCTGCTGATCGCCGACGAGCCCACCACCGCGCTCGACGTGACCATCCAGGCGCAGATCCTCGAGCTCATGCGGCGGCTGCAGGCCGAGACGGGCATGAGCATCCTGTTCATCACGCACAACCTCGGCGTGGTCGCGCACCATGCGGACGACGTGGTGGTGCTCTATGCCGGCCGCGTGGTCGAGAGCGCGCCGGTGCGGCCGCTGTTCGCGCAGCCCGAGCACCCGTACACGCAAGGCCTGTTGGCCTGTCTGCCCGGCAAGGCGCGGCTTCCCGGCCAGCCCAAACCCAAGCGCCTGTTCGCCATTCGCGGCCAGGTGTCGAGCCCGCTCGCGCCGCCGCCGGGTTGCGCCTTCGAGCCGCGTTGCGGCCAGTCGCTGCCCGAATGCAGCGCCGCGATGCCGCCGCTCATCGACATCCGGCAAGACCGCCAGGCACGCTGCATTCGTGTGCAGCCCACCCACACTCTCGCGAGAGCCGCATGACCGCCGCTTCTGTTTCCTCTCCTCTCATTGAAGTCCGCGGACTCAAGAAATACTTCGGCAGCAGCGACCGGCCGGTGCGCGCGGTCGACGACGTGTCGTTCGCGATCCAGCCCGGCGAAACGCTGGGCCTCGTGGGCGAGTCGGGCTCGGGCAAGAGCACCATCGGGCGCACCGTGCTGCGGCTGCTGGAGCGCACGAGTGGGCAGGTGCTGTACCGCGGCGACGACATCGGCGCGCTGTCGGGCGAGCGCATGCGCAAGCTGCGCAGCAAGCTGCAGATCATTTTCCAGGACCCGTACGCCAGCCTGAACCCGAAGATGCGCATCAGCGCGATCCTGGGCGAAGCGCTGTCCACGCACGGGCTGCACAAGGGCGCGGCCGCGCGCGACAAGCGCATTGCCGAACTGCTCGAAACCGTGGGCCTGCGCGCCGAGCACGCGAGCCGCTTCCCGCACGAGTTCTCGGGCGGGCAGCGCCAGCGCATCGGCGTGGCGCGCGCGCTGGCGGTGGAGCCCGAGTTCATCGTGGCCGACGAGCCGCTGTCGGCGCTCGACGTGTCCATTCAGTCGCAGGTCATCAACCTGCTGGCCGACCTGCGCGAGCGGCTCGGCCTGACGATGCTCTTCATCTCGCACGACCTCGACGTGGTCGAATACCTGTGCGACCGCGTGGTGGTGCTCTACCTGGGCAAGGTGATGGAAGTGGCCACCACCGACGAGCTGTTCGCGCACCCCTCGCACCCCTACACCCGGGCGCTGCTGGCCGCAAGCCCCAAGCCCGACCCCGAGCTGTCGACCGAACGCATCGCGCTCAAGGGCGACATTCCCAGCCCGATCTCGCCGCCTTCGGGCTGCGTGTTCCGCACGCGCTGCCCGCACGCTATCGAGGCCTGCGCGCAGACCGTGCCGGCCCTCGAAGAAATTTCGGCAGGACACTACAGCGCCTGCATCCGCAAAGAACTGCTCTCCAACATTGCCGCATGACCATGACCGCCGCCAACGACTTCAACGATCCGCTTCTCAACGAACGTTTCAAAGGCTACCCGCGCACGCAGGCACCGCGCCGCCGCAGCGAGATCGGCGCCGCCGGCTGGAACGTGCTGGCCGGCGACCTGCCGCTGCCGCTGGCCGTGCTCAAGCGCGAGGCGCTGGAGCACAACCTGGCGTGGATGCAGTCGCGCGTGCGTGAATGGGGCATCGACCTCGCGCCGCACGGCAAGACGACCATGTCGCCGCAGCTCTTCCAGCGCCAGCTCGACGCCGGCGCCTGGGGCCTGACCTTTGCCACCGTCACGCAACTGGCCGTGGGCGTGGCGGCCGGCGCGCGCCGCACGCTCATCGCCAACCAGGTGGTGAGCGACGAAGACCTGGGCGGCATCCAGCTGCTGCTGGGCGCGCACGCGGACCTGCGCATCGTGTTCCTGGTCGACTCGCTGGCGCAGTTGGCGCTCATCGAAGACTGGGCCGCGCGCCATGCCGACAGCGTGCCCTTCGAGGTGATGCTGGAGATCGGCGTCGAAGGCGCGCGCACCGGCTGCCGCACGCACGAAGAGGCCGTCGCGCTGGCCACGCGGCTGCGCGCCAGCAGCGCCGTGAAGCTGGTCGGCATCGAGACCTACGAAGGCCAGGGCGCCACCGGCGCCAGCGAGCCCGACACCGCTTATGCCAACACGCTGATGGACCGCGTCGAAGCCGTGGCGCGCCACTGCGACACGCACAAACTGTTCGAGACCGACGAGGTGTTGGTCTCGGCCGGCGGCTCGGCCATCTTCGACCTCGTGGCCGGCCGGCTGAAGCCCGCGCTCGCCTCGCCGGTGCGCGGCCTGCTGCGCTCGGGCTGCTACGTCACGCATGACCACGGCTTCTACAAGCGCATGGTGAGCGCGGTCGACGAGCGCCTGGGCTGCGGGTGCGGCGAAAGCCTGGTGCCCGCGATGGAAGTCTGGGCCACCGTGCAGTCGCGCCCCGAGCCCGGCCTGGCGATCCTGGCCGTGGGCAAGCGCGACATCTCCTTCGACCTCTCGCTGCCCGTGCCCATCGCGCGCGCGGCGCGCGGCGCGCTGCAGCCGCAGGCCGTGCCCACGGGCTGGAAGATCACCGCGCTCAACGACCAGCACGCCTACCTGCGCTGGGACGCGAGCGAAGAGGGCGAGGCGCCCCAGGTCGGCGACCGCGTGGGCCTGGGCATTTCTCACCCCTGCACCACCTTCGACAAATGGCACTGGATGCCGGTGGTCGAGAACGACTACCGCGTGAGCGACGCCGTCGCCATGCACTTCTGAGCACGCACCGATGACCCCCTCCCTGCTCCAGAAAATCGCGCAGATCCGCAGCGACGCCCCGGCGACGCGGCGCGCGATTCTCGACCTGATCCTCGAAGACCCCGACCGCGTGCTCGAAGAAAGCTTCGAGCAACTGGCCGAGCGCTCGCGCAGCTCGGTGCCGACCATCATGCGCACCTGCCGCGACCTCGGCTTTGCCGGCCTGCGCGAGTTCAAGCTTGCGCTGGCGCAAGAGCTGGCGCTGGGCGGCTCGCCGCTGCACCGCCGCGTGAACATCGAGGACGCGGCCGACGAAGTGGTCGGCAAGATCGCGCGCAGCGCGGCGGCCTCGGTGTCGGGCGTGCGCGGGCAGCTCGACATGCAGGTGCTCGACGGCGCCGTGGCGGCCATCGCGGCCGCGCCGCACGTCGACCTGTACGGCGCGGGCGCGACCTCGTGGTTCATGGCCAACGACCTGCAGGCGCGGCTGTTCCGCCTGGGCCTGTCGGCCAATGCCTGGGCCGACTACCACCTGCAGCAGGTGGCCGGGGCGGCGCAGCGCCCGGGCGGCGTGGTGATCGCCATCTCGCACGTGGGCGGCATGCCCTCGCTGCTCGACGCGGTCGACATCGCGCGCGGGCAGGGCGCCAAGGTGGTCGCGCTCACGCGGCCGGGCACGGCGCTCGCGGCCAAGGCCGACTTTCTTTTGGGCCTGTCGGTGCCCGACGACGCGGTGATGCACGTGGGCATCGACGCCTACCTGACGCACCTCACGGCCATCGAGATATTGACGGTGCTCGTGGCGCAACGGCGCGGCGAGCCCGCGGTGCAGCGCCTGCAGCGCGCGCGCGATGCGTTCCAGCGGCACGGCATCGATGCGACCACGCATCCGCTGCAGAGCTGGGACGGCGGAGGAATCAAGCATGGTTGACGCATCGAAGAAAGCCACGCTGCTCGAAGGCGGCCTGGTGGTCGACGGCTCGGGCGGCCCTTCATGGCCCGGCGACGTGCTGCTGCAGGGCGACCGCATCGTGGCGCTCGGCGAAGGCCTGCGCGAGCGGCTGCCGCAAGGGCTGACGCTGGCCGACATCGACGTGGTCGACTGCCGCGCCAAGGTCATCGCCCCCGGCTTCATCGACGCGCACACGCACGACGACGCCATCGTGCTGCGCGACCCGCTGTGCCTGCCCAAGGTGTCGCAGGGCATCACCACCGTGGTCACGGGCAACTGCGGCATCTCGCTCGCGCCGTACCGCACGCCGCAGTCGCAGCCACCGCTCACGCTGCTGGGCGCCGATTCGTTCAAGCACGCGACCATGGCCGAGTACCGCGCGGCCGTCGACGCCACGCAACCCGCGCTCAATGTGGCCGCGCTCGTCGGCCACACCACCTTGCGCTTCGCGACCATGCAGGCGCTCGACCGTCCGGCCAGCGCCGACGAGCTGGCGCGCATGGAAGCGCTGCTCGACAGCTGCATGGCCGACGGCGCGCACGGCATGTCGTCGGGCCTGTTCTACGAAGAGGCCTTTGCGGCGCCGGCCGAGGAAGTCACCGCGCTGGCCCGCGTCGTGGCGCGCCACGGCGGCGTCTATGCCACGCACCTGCGCAGCGAGATGCAGCAGATCATCGAGGCGCTGCACGAGGCCGGCGACTCGGCCTTCAACGCCGGCGTGCCGCTCGTCATTTCGCACCACAAGTGCGCCGGCCCCGCCAACTGGGGCCGCACCAAGGAAACGCTGCCGCTGATCGAGTCGCTCGCGCAGCGCCAGAAGATCGCGATGGACGTGTACCCCTACGTGGCCGGCTCGACCGTGCTGCGCGAGGACCTGGTGGACGGCGTGATCGACGTGCTGCTCACCTGGTCCGACCCGCATCCCGAGATGACGGGCCGGCTCATCTCCGACATCGCGCGCGAGTGGGGCACCACCGAGCAGGAGGCCTGCCTGCGCCTGAAGCCCGGCGGCGCCTGCTACTTCCAGATGCAGGAAGAAGACGTGGAGCGCGTCATTGCGCACCCGCTCACCATGATCGGCAGCGACGGCCTGCCGCACGACCGGCATCCGCATCCGCGCCTGTGGGGCGCGTTCCCGCGCGTGTTCGCGCGCTACTGGCGCCAGCGCAAGCTGTTCACGCTCGAGCAGGCCGTGCACAAGATGACCGGAATGACCGCGCGCAACCTGCGCATTGCCGATCGCGGCCTGCTGCGTGCGGGCGCCATGGCCGACGTGGTGGTGTTCGACCCCGAGACCATCGCCGACACCGCCACCTACGACAAGCCGCACGGCGTGAGCCTGGGCGTGGAGCGCGTGTTCGTGAACGGCGTGCTGGCCTATCGCGGCGGCGAGCCCGAGGCGCGCGTGCTGGCGCGCGCCGGGCGCATGCTGACGCGCGGGAGCTGAACGCCCGCGCGTCGGCGTCTTTTAGGCAAACACCAGGCAGACCGGCGTCGGCACCTGTGCCACCTGCACCGGTTGGTCGAGCTTGCCGCTCGCGGGGTCGATGCGCAGGCGCAGGATGGTGTCGCCCTTCTGGCTGAGTGCGTAGAGGTGGCTGCCGTTGGGCGCGACGGCCAATGCACGCGGAAAGCGCAGGCCCTCGCTCCAGTGCTGCAGCGCTGTCAGCGTGCCGTTGGTCGCATCGATGCGGAAGGCCGCGACGCTGTCGGCCAGCGCGTGGTCCGACTTCAGCCGGCGGTTGCTCGCATAGAGGAACTGCCCCGAGGGATGCATCACCAGCGCCGCCGCGTTCTTCTGGCCGCTGAAGTCTTCCGGCACCGTCGAGATCCGCTGGCGCTGTTCCCCGAGCTTGCCGCTCGCCGTGTCGTAGGCGAAGCTGGTGACCGTGGCGTCGAGTTCGCCCACCACGTACACGAAGCGCTGCGACGGATGCAGTGCGAGGTGGCGCGGGCCGCTGCCGGGCGGCGCGGTCTTGCGCTGCGGCGACGCGAGCTTGCCGTCCGCGAGCGTGAAGACGTTGATGCGATCGCTGCCGAGGTCGGTCGCGAGCACGCGTTGCCCCGAGGCGTCGAACTGCACCATGTGCGGATGCGGTGATTCCTGTCGTTCAGCGTCGGGGCCGACACCGGTTTCCTTTTCGATGCCCGACACCTTGCCGAGCGTGCCGTCCGCGCCGATCGGCAGCACGTTGTACGCACCGCCGCCATACAGCGCGACCACGAGCGCGCGCCCGTCGGGCGACACGGCCAGGTGCGCGGGAATGACGCCGGACAGTGACAGCGGCTGGCGGTTGATCAGCGTCAGCCGGCCGGTGCGCTCGTCGATGCCATAGGCCTCGGCCGTGCCCGTGGGCATGCCCTGGTAGGTGTCGATCTCGTTGATCGCGAACAGGAAGCGCCGGCTGGGATGCACCGCAAGAAACGAAGGGTTCGCGCTTGCGACCGTTTGCACCTGCGTCCAGCCGCCGTCCTGGACGGCGAGCACGTAGATGCCCTTCGATGCGGGTCCGCCCGCCGTGCCGCCCGGGGCGTCGTGGGTGTAGGTGCCGACATAGGCAAAGCGCGGCGCCGGGGCACTGCTGGTGTTCGTGGCCGCCGCGTCCGGGGCCTGCGCATGGGCGGGCAGCCAAGGTGTCAAGGCACCGAGGGCGGAGCTGCCGCCGATCCATTGCATGACGGTGCGGCGTTCTTGATTGGTCATGGGATTCCTCTTGCTGTTGAACTTTGTGGCTGTGGGGCTTGCCGGGGGTGTTGTTTTTGGTGTGTGCGCAGGACACCGGGTGTCTCCCTCCGCGAATGTCCCCCGGGGCCTTCGCCCCTCCTCCTTTATTTCGCTGCGGGAGACACCCGATGCCCTGTGCACTTGGGCACGCGGCTGGTGCTCGCCGATCAACGACCGCTGCGCATAACGCTCGCGCTGATGGTGTGCTCTGCGCAGCGAAACAAAGGAGGAGGTGCGGTAGCCCGCAGGCCGGGGGACATTCGCGGAGCAGAGCACACCGTCGGCGTGAGCGCCCCCCGAATAGCAGCAAGACATCTCAAGCCCGAACAGACATCGCATGGTGAAAGATGTTGTTGGGGTCATACCGCCGCTTCACCTTCCGCAGCAAGTCGTAGAGCCCGCGATCGCCGTAGTACAGCTGCGGCCAGAACGGGTAGGCCAGCATGTCGTTGTCCGGGTAGTTGATGTAGCAGCCCTCGTAGCGCTCGCCGGGGTAGGGCGTTCCGGCGTAGCGCTGCGGCACATCGGGCGTGCCGTACACGTCGCGGTAGAAGTCGCTGATCCAGCGCAGGTGGCCCGCGTCGTCCTTGGCGTCGCGCCAGTAGGTCTGGTATTGCAGCTTCATGATCGACGCGCGCTGCGGCACCGCCGTGTCCTCGATGCGCTCGGCCTTGTTGATGGCGCCGCCATACGAGTCCACCTGCACCAGCGACTGGCTCAGGTCCACGCCCGGCATCACGCGCGTCAGGTGCGTGTAGATGCGCTGCGCCTCGCGCGCGCTGAAGTTCTGCTTCATGTAGGCCGACTTGTACTTGCCGCGCTGGTTGTCGCCCGAACCGTTGAGCGACTGCGTGGCCGTGAGCCAGTCGTAGCGCGTCACCGTGTGCGGCTTGGAGCACAGCAGCTGGCCCGCGTCGCGCTGCGGGTTCGGGCCCACGCCCGGCGCGCGACCCTTGGCCGGCACCGGCGCGCAGGCACTGAAGCGGTCGAGAAAATCGTTGAGCACCGTCAGGTCGTTGCAGGTGCCGTCGGGGTTGCAGAACTGCGTGAGCATCACGATCTGGCCCGACGAGCGGTGCGTGAGCTTGAGCAGCGAGAACATGCCCCAGGTGTCGGGCGACTTGCCGCGCGTGGCCCAGTAGTCGCCGTAGGTCGACAGCAGGGTGACGAAGCGCTCGGGCGTCATGCTGGCCCAGTCGAACGCGACCACCGCCAGCGCCACCTCGCGCGGCGCCTGCGGCAGGCTGTCGAACACATAGCTGGTGATGGCGCCGAAGTTGCCGCCGCCCGCGCCGCGGCAGGCGCGGAACAGCTCGGGCTCGCGGCGTGCGTCCACGGTGCGCGGCACCACCTGGCCGCGCGAATCCACCGTCAGGATGTCGACGGCCGACAGCCAGTCGACCGTCAGCCCCTGCAGGCGCGACAGCAGGCCGTAGCCGCCGCCGCAGATGTGCCCGCCCGCGCCGACCGAATAGCACGAGCCGCCGGGCAGCGTGACGTTGCTGCGCTTGTACAGGTCGAGGTACTGGTTCCAGTTCTGCGTGCCGGGGCCGACGCGGTAGCGCCCGTCGCCGTTGCCCGGGTTGGCCTGGTTCATCAGGCTCAGGTCGAGGATGGCGCCGTCGGGGTTGTTGGAAACGAAGTCTTCATAGCAGTGCCCACCGCTGCGCAAGGTGGGGCGCAGGCCCGCGTCGACGATGCGCTGCAGGGCCGCTGCCGCATCGCCGGCGTTGTCCACCAGCTCGATGCGCGACGCCGCGTCCGATTCCGTGGCGGGCCATCGCAGGTTGAAGCCCTTCTTGAGGGTGTTGTAGCGAGCATCCTGGCGTGTCACGGTGATGGTCATGGGCGCTTTCCGATGGGTGTCTTGCGGTGCTGGAAGTGGCAGGACGCAGGGGCCTGCCGCGATGAATTCATTCGTTCGCCAAACCGGCGGCTGTGAAAGATTTTTTCTTAACTACTGTTGATTAAAGTAAATAGCGAGCGTGATAGCGAATATTGGCCGAGATTCTTGCAATTGTTGAAATGTTTTTTCATCAGACAAACCCCAAGATCCGCCGCGACACGTTGCTGTCAGACGGCTTTCATCGCGCGGCGGTTTTCACGGATTCGTCACCTTAAGTTCACAGAATCGGGGCGCTTTCAGCCGCTCCGGGCCAAGGCTTGCCCCGGCGTGTTCAGCCCTTTTCTGTGGACTCTCATGACAAAAAATAAATGGACTCGTGCCCGCGTGGCGGGCCTGGCCGGCATCGCGGCCCTTTCGCTGGCCGCATGCGGCGGCGGTGGTGATGGAGGAGGCGGTAATTTCTTCCCGGTTGCCGGCAACGGCAACCCGAACACCCCGCCCGTGGCCCTGCAGCCGCTCGCGGGCGGCTCGCAGTACACGGGCACGGCCAGCTTCGGCGACACCGTGTCGATCACGCTCGACCAGCCCGCCGTGGGCAAGCTCACGCTGCGCTTCGTCGATTCGCGCTTCGGCCTTGCCGGCTCGGTGAGCGCCAGCTATGCCACCCAGCCCGACGGTTCGCTGCTGGCCAGCAACTTCGCGGCCGTGGCCGGCACCGGCGTGCCCGACGCGCTGGTCGCCGCGCTGCCCAAGCTCGGCATGCGCTTCCAGCTCGACGGCAGTCTGCTCAGCGGCTCGCTGGCGCAAGTGCCCAACCTCAAGGCGGCCGACGGCTCGCTGCTGCAGGGCGAGATCGCCGCGTCCAACCAGGGCGTGGCCGACGTGACGCGCCTGGCCGGCGTGTACAACTACATCAAGCTCACGACCGCCTACAACGCCAAGGGCGCGTCGCAGGGCGCGCCGGCTTCGGAGTTCGGGCAGTTCAACATCAAGGCCGACGGCACCGTGCGCGCGTGCATGGGCCAGGCCTATGCCGACAGCTGCGCGGGCGGCCGCACCGGCCTGCTCGCGGCCGAGGCCGACCAGAAGACCTACCCCGGCGCGATGGCGCTGACCCTGGACGGCCAACGCATCGGCCGCGTGATGGTCAACGCGCAGTCGGGCGCGGCCACGTTGCTGGCCGACGAGTTCGCCACCACCGCCGCCGACGGCAGCTTCCGCACCGGCACCTGGGTGCTGCAGAGCGCGACCACCGCGCTGGCCGCCACCGCGCTCGACGGCGAATGGCTGTGCAGCCAGCCCGAGCTCGACGCTGCCACCGGCGCGCTCACCGGCCGCACGCAGCGCAACTTCGTGTCGGTCGACGCGAACCTGCTGCAGACCGACACCATCGACACCGACGTCAAGCTCAGCGCCAATGCCGGCATCGGCGGCGCGGCGACCACGACCGCCAACGGGCTGAACGGCCTTGTCGCGGGGCAGTGGAGCGACACGCAGAAGGCAGGTCGTGTGCTGCTGCCGGTGGGCAAGCAGACGGCTTACTACATCGGCACTGGTGCGAGCACGGGCGGGGCCGCGGGCACGAACATCTCGGGGGTGTGCCGTGTGTTGCCGGTGCAGCCGGTGATCGACACGTACGCAGCAGCGGTGGTTAACTCCCCCATGGCGATCCGCGTCGGCGATGCCCATCCGACGCAACCGGCGATTGGCTACGACCAGGTCTATTACAAGCAGGCGCGCTATCGCAATGTCACCATTGCGAAGGAGTGGAAGAAGGAGTTCGGTGACTTCTGCGAGGCTGCGGGCCTGAGCGACGTCGACAACAACACGGTCAACGCGAACAGCTTGTTGACGAATCCCGCCACCTTCACCTGCACTGGCAATGTCAATGCTCTCGACACCTCCGCCATGAAGTCGGCCGTGGTCGGCCCGCGCGGCGTGCTGTACCTCACGGACGGTCACCACACCCTCACCAGCTTCTGGGAAGCGCCGAACGGCGGCGGTGCCGACGTCAAGGTGCCCGTGTTGATGAAGGGCAACTTCATGACCCAGAACAACGCGACCTTCTGGCGCGGCATGCGGACGAACAAGATGGTGTGGCTCAAGCTGCCCGACGGCCGCGCGATCACGCCCGCGGAGTTGCCGCAGCAACTGGGCCTGAGCAACGGCTTGCAGGATGATCCGTACCGCGCGCTGATCTACTTCACCCGCGACGTCGGCTACAAGCAACCCAAGGACAGCACGGAGTTCCTGGAGTTCTACTGGTCCGAATGGCTGCAGGCCGCGCCGCAGAATTTCAAGATCTCGGACTACACACTGACCGATGCGACGAGCTACCTGAATGCCATCAAGGCTGCGTCCAACCTGATGGTTGCAACGCCCGACGCCACGCTCATCGGTTCGTCCGGCAAGACCGCGTTCCAGATGGGCAAGCTCGCGGCCTTCAGCACGAAGGACTTCAATGCGCTGAACGTGCCCGCGAACGACCCCAGCAAGCCCGGCAAGCTGGCCTACGCGCTGAACTACCGCGCTTCGTTGCCAGCCAAGTAACCCACGCTTCGCCGTTCGCGGCGTGACACGCGACGCCGGGCTCTTGCCCGGCCGTTTTTCATGGGGCCGCTAGGATGCGGGTCCAATCCCGAGACCCCTCAGTTCATGCACCCCGCCGCACGCCATCTCGTCTTCCACGGCGCCATCGTCCTGCTGTTCGGCCTGCTGCTGGGCGCGCCGTATGCAAAGGCGATCAAGCGGGATGCCGCCGCCCACATCGTCAATTCATGGCGCGTCGCGCACCTGAGCCTGCCCATCGGCGCGACGCTGATGCTCGCGACGGCGGCCGTGCTGTCGTCGCTCGCGGTCCCGGCGTGGGCGATGTGGCTCATCGCCGTCGCGCTGATCGTGTCGGCCTACGGCTTCTGCGTGTCGACGCCGCTGGCCGCCATCTCGGGGCAGCGCGGGTTGTCGTCGGGCGGCTCGGGGTTGGGCCAGCTCGTGTACCTCGGCAACATGGTCGGCGCGGTGGCGTCGATCGTTGCAGCGGTGGCCTTGCTGGTCGCGGCATTCGTCTCGCTCTGAACGGCGCATGTCCAAAGAAGAAGTCCCCGTCGTTCAACTCGTCGGTCCTGGTGGGGCCGGCAAGACGACTGTCGGGCTTGCGCTTGCGAGCCAACTCGACTGGGCGTTCGTGGACCTCGACCGCGAGTTCATGGTGCGCGAAGGCGATATCGCGGGCTGCATGGCGGCCCACGGCTATGCCGGCTACGCAAGGCGCAATCTCGCCGTCCATGCCGAAGTACGGGGTGCCTTCACGGTGCCGACTGTCTACGCGCTGTCGTCCGGCTTCATGACGTACCTGGCCGACATGGATACGCACTACACGCGGATTCGCGGCGAAGTGGCGCAAGGCGCGCTGACCGTGTTGCTGCTCCCGTCCTTCGAGCTGGAGCCTTGCGTCGAAGCCATCGTCAAGCGACAGTTGTCCCGGCCCTACCTACCCGGCAACATGGCGAGCGAGGAAGCGCGCATACGCCAGCGCTTCCCGTTGTTCATGGCCCTGCAGTGCGCGCGCTTCCTCAACGACGGCACCCCGGAAAATGCGGCGCTGCAAATAGCCGGCTTCGTGCGCGAACACCTGGAGGAGACGACCCGATGAATTCCCGAAGAACCCTCGTTCTGGCCGGCGGCGCCACGCTGCTGGGCGCCGCAACGTTCGGCACCGCCACCGCCGCGCATGCCGACTGGAAGCCCGCCAGTCCGGAAGACCAGCGCATGTCCGGCGAAGCGCTCGACAAGGTGCTGACCGACGCAGGCTCCACCGCGCCCGCGCTGCGCGCCATCGTCGTCGTGCGCAACGGCATGCTCGTCGGCGAGCGCTACTACGCGGGAGCCACCGCCAACGACCTGCTGGCCATCAACTCGGTGACCAAGAGCGTCTGCTCGATGCTGGTCGGCCAGGCGTTGCAACAGGGCAAGCTCCGGAGCCTTTCGCAGACCGTGGCCGAGCTGCTGCCCGAGGCCACGGGCAAGGTGCCCGACGCGCCGGCCGCCAAGGTCACGTTGCGTCAGATCCTCACCGGCACCACGGGCCTGGCCTACGACTGGCGCACGCAGTTCGAGCCGCTGTTCTCTGCCCCCGACCCCGTCGCCTACGTGCTGGGCCTGAAGGACGACGGCACCGCGCCCGGCACCTGGTCGTACAACGACGCGGCGGTGTCGCTGCTCACGCCGATCCTCGAGCGCGCGCACGGGATGCCGCTGGCCGAGGTCGCGAAGCGCGACCTGTTCGCGCCGCTGGGCATCGAGCGCTTCACGGGGCGCAACGACAAGTCCGGCCACGCGACGGCCTACATGGGCCTGAACCTGCGCACGCGCGATCTCGCGAAGCTGGCGTGGACCATGGCCGACGGCGGCCGTTGGGAAGGCGTGCAGGTGGTGCCCGCCGACTGGGCCGCCGACAGCACGCGCCGCCACGGCCCGGCGCAATGGCGCAACCCGCCGGTCACCGACACGGGCTACGGCTACCTCTGGTTCACGGGCACGCTCGACGGCCGCGAGGTCGCCTGGGGCTGGGGCTATGGCGGGCAGTTCGCGCTGTTCGTGCCGTCGCTGCGGCTGGTGGTGGCCACCGCCGCCACATCGCCCGCGCCGCAGGCCGTGTCCGCGCAGACCGCCACCGTGGCGCGGGTGGTGCAGCAGGTCGCCGCGCTGGCGGCCGCGTCCGCCTAAGCCTGGAACATCCGCGAGAAGTCGCAGCACTCCTGCGCCAGCATCACGATCGAAGAGGTGAGGGCGCTGCGGTGCTCGCCCTTGTGCATGGCCACGTAGTGCACCAGCGGCAACGCGGGCGTCACGTCGATCACCGCGAGCATGCCCGCGGCCACCAGCGGCTCCAGGCACTGGCGCGGCAGGTAGCTCACGCCCAGGCCCGACACGGTGAGCCCGGTCAGCGCCACCAGGTTGCTCACCACGATCACGTCGGCCGGCTGCACGCCTTGCTCCTTCATCCACGTGTCGTAGGCGCGGCCGGTGCCCGAGCTGTTGCCCTGCACCAGCATGCGCTGGCGCGCCAGCTCGTGCAGCCGCACGGTGCCGGTGGCGGGCACCACGCCGGGCTTGCACATCCACACGCTCTTGACCTTGCCGATGACCTTGTGCGGCATGCGCGAGTCGGCAAAGGTGTCGGGCACGATGACCAGGTCGAGCTCGTCGGCGCGCAGCTTGTCGCGCAGCTTCAGGCTGTCGTCCACGTCGGGCTCCAGGATCACCTTCGGGTAGTGCTGGCGGATCAGCCCCACCAGCCGCGGCAGCCACGTCATGGCGGTGAGCTCGGTCACGCCGATGCGGATGCGGCGCTCCACCACGCCAGGCTTACCGAACTGCTCGATGGCCGCGTCGCGCTGCGCCAGCAGCTTCTGCGCGAGCACGTACATCTCCTCGCCCTTCTCGGTGAGGCGCGCGGTGCGCTGGCTGCGGTCGAACAGTTCGGTGTCGAACAGCAGCTCCAGCTCGTGCACCCGCTTGGAAATGGCCGACTGCGAGGCGTGCAGCTGGTTGGCAGCCTGCGCGAAGCCGCCCAGCCTGGCGATCCAGTACAGGGCTTCGAGTTGCTTGAAGGTCATCACGGTGCGCGGCTCCCGTAAATGGGGCGGAAAAGGGGCAAAGGGTGGATGAATAAAGCACTTTTATTCATGCGATTCCATCACAAAAAATCGCTTTTAGAAATTCATCGCGAGGCAGAAGATTCGCCCAAGCCAACGTCATCGACTCTTCAAGGAACCACCATGGACTTCAGGAAACTGCCCCTCGCTCGTGCGCTTGCCCTCGGCCTTGCCCTCGCTTTCGCCGGCGGCGCCGCCAGCGCGCAGGACGGCGGCACGCTGCAGAAGATCAAGGACAGCGGCACGATCCAGATCGGCGCGCGCGACAGCCAGATCCCGTTCTCCTACAAGCTCAGCGCCGACAGCGCGCCCATCGGCTTCACGAACGACATCTGCCTGAAGATCGTCGACGCGGTCAAGGCCAAGCTCGGCCTGGCCAAGCTCGAGGTGCGCTACACCATGCTCAACTCGACCAACCGCATTCCGCTGCTGCAGAACGGCACGGTCGACCTCGACTGCGCGACCACCACCAACACCACGCAGCGCCAGGCGCAGGTCGACTTCGCGCCCAGCCACTTCGTGACCAACATCACCGCGGCCGTGAAGAAGGCCTCGGGCATCAACTCGCTGGCCGACCTCAACGGCAAGAACGTGGCTACCGTCTCGGGCAGCACCTCGATCCAGCTGCTGCGCGGCGCGCGCAAGAACGGCACCATCGAAGTCAACGAGATCGCGGGCAAGGACACCTCCGACGGCTTCCTGCTGCTGTCCACCGGCCGCGCCGACGCCTACGTGCTGGACGACGTGCAACTGGCCGGCATGGTCGCCAGCGCCACCAACCCGGGCGAATACAAGCTGCTGAAGGAGTCGCTGCGCCAGGAGCCCTACGGCATCATGCTGCGCAAGGACGACCCGCAGTTCAAGGCGCTGGTCGACGAGACCGTCACCGGCCTCATGAAGTCGGGCGCCATCGAGCAGCTCTACACCAAGTGGTTCATGTCGCCGATTCCGCCGAAGAACGCGAACCTGAACTTCCCGATGTCGGACGCGGTGCGCGAGATCTACAAGAACCCCAACAACAAGGGCGTCTGAGCCATGAGTTCCCAGCTTCCGAACCTCGAGCGCGGCCTGGCTTTTTCCGATGCGCTGATGCGCGAGGTGAAGGCGCGCTTCCTGCAGGTCGACCATGACCACAACGGCCGCGAGCGCCTGTACTTCGACAACGCCGGCGGCTCGTTCCGGCTGAAGGCGGCGGTCGAGCGCTTCACGCAGGTCGACGCCATTCCCGACAACGCCGAGCGCATCCACGCCACCGCCGTCGAGCTGCAGGACATCCAGGCCAAGGGCAGCGACGACCTGCGCACCGTGCTCAACGCCACGGGCGGCAGCGTGTACGCGTCGCTCACCGCCTCGGGGGCCATGTTCGACATGGTGCGCGCGGTGGCCGAGAACGTGCCGGGCACGAACATGGTCACGACCGTGCTGGAGCACCCCTCGGCCTTCGACGCGATGAGCCTCTACGCCCAGCGACTGGGCCGCGAGCTGCGCGTGGCCAAAAGCAACCCCGTCACTGGCGGCATCGACGTGGACGAGATCGTGCGGCTGGTCGACAAGGACACCTGCCTGCTCAACGTGATCTACGCGTCGAACATCTCGGGCGCCAAGCTCGACATGGAGGCCATCGTGCGCCGCGCGCGCGAGATCAAGCCCGACCTGTACATCCTGGTCGACGCCGTGCAGCACGCGCCGCACGGCCTCATCGACTTGCACAAGACGCCGGTGGACGGCATCAACCTGGCGCCCTACAAGTTCTTCGGCTGCCGGGGCTCGGGGCTCACCTGGGTGTCCGAGCGCGCGGCGGTGCTGCCGCACCACAAGCTGGCCGGCAAGAAGCCCGGCTACTGGGACCTGGGCAGCGCGGCGACGTGGCAGTTCGCGGTGTTCACCGAAATCGTCGACTACGTGTGCTGGCTCGGCGGCCACTTCACGGACGCCACCGACCGCCGAGGTTTGTTCGTCGCGGGCATCACCCACATCGAGCTGCACGAGCGCGCGCTGCTGGCGCTGCTGCTCGACGGCAATGCCAACGCCACCGGCATGCGCGAGATGCGCGGCGTGGAAGTGTTCCTCGACCACGAAGACCTGACCAAGCGCGACCTGATCCTGGGCATCGGCTTCGAGCGCATCGACTGCACGCAGGCGGTGGTCGAATACGCCAGGCGCGGCGTGACGGTGTACGAGCGCGTGGCCACCAGCATCTACTCGAGGCGCATGCTCGAATCCTTCGGGCTCGCGGGCACCGTGCGGGTGTCGCCGCTGCACTGCAATTCGGTCGCCGACGTGGAAAAGTTCCTGCACATCACCGCGCAGATCGCCGCTGACACCTGACTGTCATATTCAGTCATATTGCATCGGTAGGATGTTTCTCGACCCCCGCTCACAGGGGGCGAGGAGCATGAGATTTGGAAATTCGCAAGCTGATCGCGCCGGTCCTGGCCGCGGTCCTGCTGGCCGCCGTGGCGGGCGGCGTCTGGTACTCGAACACCCGCCTGCACGATGACTCGGCCACCGCCGCCGCGGCGCGCATCGAGCAAGACAAACAGGTCACGCTGCGCGGGCTGATCGGTTCCGAAAAAGAAACCTTCTTTGCCGATCCGCGCGTGCAGAAGGCCCTGGCCGCGCAGGGCATCACCGTGGTGGTCGAGAAGGCCGGCTCGCGCGCCATTGCCAGCCGCGACGACGCGAGCAAGTTCGACTTCGGCTTTCCCTCGGGCGCGCCCGCGGCGGCGCAGCTCAAGACGCTGGCCAAGGCGCCCAACGTCTTCAACCCGTTCTACACGCCCATCGTGCTGGCCAGCTGGCGGCCGATCGCCGACATTCTCGTGGCCAACGGCATCGCCTCGAAGCAGGGCGACTTCTACTACGTGGTCGACCTGCCGGGCCTGATGGCCATGATCGAGAAGGGCACGCGCTGGAAGGAGCTCAAGGCCAGCAGCGCGTTCTCCACCAGCAAGTCGATGCTGATCAACTCGACCGACGTGCGCACCTCCAACTCGGCGGCCATGTACCTGGCGCTGGCGAGCTACCTGGCCAACAGCCAGCAAATCGTGCAGAGCCAGGACGACGTGAACCGCGTCATGCCCGTGGTGGCGCCGCTCTTCCTGCGGCAGGGCTTCCAGGAGCAGTCCTCGGCCGGCCCGTTCGAAGACTACCTGGCGTTGGGCATGGGCAAGGCGCCGCTGCTGGTGGCCTACGAGTCGCAGATGGTCGAGTTCTGGCTCAAGAACCCCGAGCGCCTGAAGAGCGACATGGTGCTGATGTACCCCAAGCCCACCGTCTTCTCCAAGCATGTGCTGGTGCCCTACACGCCGGCCGGCGCACGCCTGGGCGCCGCGCTGGAAAACGACCCGGCCCTGCGCGAGCTCGCGCACGAATACGGCTACCGCACCGGCGGCGACGCCAAGGGCCCCGAGACCTGGGCCGCGCGCGGCGTGAAGGTGCCCGAGGTGCTGGTCGACGTGATCGACCCACCCAGCTTCGAGTGGCTCGAACGAATGACCGTGGGCATCGAAGCCCGCTTCAAGTGAATCAACGAACAAATACACGAACGAACCGAGGATCGACCATGAACGCGCCAGTCACCACCGCCACCGCAACCCCTTCCGCGCCCATCGACCTGCAGCCGCCGCAGGCCTTCACGCTCGAGCCGCCCGCGCCCGTCGCGCCCGTGCCGGTCGAGTCGGCCAGCGGCAAGGTGCGCCTGAAAGCGGAAGACGTCGCCGAGCTCGACGCGCAGGTGGCGCGCTTCATCGAGGACATCACCGCGCACGACAGCCAGCACCCGCAGTTCAAGGAAGCGGTCGAGCGCATCCACTCGATGGGCAGCAAGGACATCGAAGCCTCGGCGTCGGTGTCCAACCGCATGCTCGACCGCCCCGTGGGCTCGCTGCGCAACGGCCTGTTCGACAAGGGCGCGCAAATCGGCCAGTCGCTGGTCGACCTGCGCCGCCAGGTGGAAGACCTCGACCCTTCCAAGCAGGGCGACCTGTTCTCGGCGCGCAAGCTGCTGGGCATCATTCCGCTGGGCAACAAGCTGCTGGCGTACTTCGACCGCTACCAGTCGTCGCAGTCGCACCTGAACGCCATCATCGAATCGCTCAAGCGCGGCAAGGACGAGCTGCTGCGCGACAACACCGCCATCGAGCAGGAGAAGGTCAACCTGTGGACGCTGATGGAGCGGCTCGAAAAATACGTGCACATCGGCAAGGCGCTCGACAGCCAGCTCGACGCCAAGGCGCGCGCGCTCGAGGCCACCGACCCCGAAAAGGCCCGCGTGATCCGCGAGGAGATGCTGTTCTATTCGCGCCAGAAGGTCACCGACCTGCTCACGCAACTGGCGGTGAACATCCAGGGCTACCTGGCGCTGGACATGATCCGCAAGAACAACCTCGAACTCATGAAGGGCGTGGACCGCGCCACCACCACCACCGTGGCCGCATTGCGCACGGCGGTGATCGTGGCGCAGGCGCTGTCGAACCAGAAGCTGGTGCTCGACCAGATCAGCGCGCTCAACGCCACCACGGGCAACCTCATCGCCAACACCAGCGAGATGCTGCGCGACCAGAGCAGCGCCATCCACCAGCAGGCGGCCTCCAGCACCATCGAGATCGCCAAGCTGCAGCAGGCCTTCGCCAACATCTACCAGACCATGGACACCATCGCCGACTTCAAGAGCCGGGCGCTCGACTCCATGCAGACCACGGTCGACACGCTGACCAACGAAGTCGCCAAGAGCCGCACCTACCTGGACCGCGTGCGCCGCCAGGAAACCAACGAAGCGCTGCAGCCGCGCGGCGAGGTCGCGCTGTGAGCCTGTGGTCGCGCCGGCTGGCGCTGGCGTTCGTCGCGGCCCTGTCGCTGGGGCTGGCGGCTTGCGGCAAGGATGAGTCGCAGGGTGCTTCGGGCAGCGCGGCGCCCGTGGCCGACACCGCCGCCTTCACCATCCTCGCGGGCTCGGAGCTGAAAGACCTCGAAGGGCCCATCGTCGACGCCGCCAGGGCGGCCGGGGTGGACGTGAAGCTGTCTTACGCGGGCACGCTCGACATCGTCGAGCGCATCAACGCGGGCGAGCGCTTCGACGCGATCCTGCCGCCCAACGGCGCCTACCCCGCGCTCGCGCTGCAGACCAAGCCGCTGGCGCGCGACAAGCTCTTCTACTCGCGCATCGCGCTGGGCGTGAAGAACGCCAAGGCCGCGCAGTTGGGCTGGAACAGGAAGCCGCCCGGCTGGGCCGAAATCGCCAAGGCCGCGGGCGCGGGCCAGTTGCGCTACGGCATGACCAACGCCACCAGCTCCAACACCGGCATGAGCGCGCTGTTTGCCGTGGCCTCCGCGCTGGCCGGCAAGACCGAAGACCTGAGCGCGCAGGACGTGGACGAGAAAACGCTCAAGGCCTTTCTCGCGGGCCAGAAGCTCACCGCCGGCAGCTCGGGCTGGCTGGCCGACGCCTATGTGAAAGACCCGTCCGCCATCGACGCGATGGTCAACTACGAGGCGGTGATCCTGCGCGCCAACGAGAAGCTGCCCAAGGCCGACCAGCTCGCGCTGTTCTACCCGCGCGACGGCATGATCTCGGCCGACTACCCGCTGATGCTGCTCAACGCCGGCAAGCGCGAGGCCTACACGCAGCTGGTGGCCACGCTCAAGGCCGCGCCGTTCCAGCGCGATGCGTTGTCGGCCGCGTTCCTGCGCCCCGCCAACCCCGAGGTGCCCGCGGTGGCCGCCTTGCCCACCGCCGCCGTGGCCGAGCTGGGTTTTCCCAACCGGCTGGACGTGATCGACGCGGTGCTCGGCACTTACCAGTCGCAATGGCGCAAGCCGCCACCTCGATCTTCGTGCTCGACCTCAGCGGCTCGATGCAGGGCAAGCGCCTGGAGGCGATGCGCGAGGCGCTCAAGCTGCTGTCGGGCGCCGACGCGGCCAGCACCGCCGCCGCCACCGCCAGCACGCGCTACAGCGCCTTCCAGAGCCGCGAGCGCGTGGTGCTCATCACCTTCGCCACGCAGGTGCAGGCGCCGGTGTGGGTGCGCTTCGACGCCGACCAGATCGACACCGCGCGCACCGAGCTGCGGCGCCTGGCCGACGGCATGAAGGCCGACGGCGGCACCGCCATTTATTCGGCGCTGGCCGCCGCCGAAGACCTCGCGCGCCAGGAGCAGCAGCGCGAGCCCGACCGCTTCGTGAGCATCGTGCTGCTGACCGACGGCGAGAACAACTCGGGCCTGCGGCTGGGCGAGTTCCGCGACCGCTACGCGGCCGGCGGGCTGCCCGCGCGCATCTTCCCGATCCTGTTCGGCGAAGGCAACGCGGACGAGATGCAGCAGATCGCGCAGCTCTCGGGGGGGCGCGAGTTCGACGGGCGCAAGCTGCGGCTGGCGCAGGTGTTCAAGGAAATCCGGGGCTACCAGTGATGCCCGAGCGGTCGCTGAAGCTGCGCGCGCTGCTGTTTCTCTACGGCAACGGCAACATCCTCGGCTGCGCGCTGGCGCTGCTGGGGCCGGTGCTGCTGTTCGCGAACGTGATCGACCGGGGCTGGCTGCTCATCACGGCCGCGCTGTACGTGGCCGGCTGGCTCATGGGCCGCAAGGCGCCCGAGCTGGAGCGCCGCATCGAGGACAGCCTGAGCGTGGAGCAGACGCTGGAGCGGCTGGACCGCGTGGTGGCCCAGGCGCAGCCGCACCTCACCGAAGACATGCGCAAGAGCCTGGACAACGTGCGCGGCTCGGTGGGCGAGGTGCTGCCCCGGCTGGTGGGCGCGGGCTCGCACGGCGACGACCTGTTCACCGTGCGCGAGACCGTGCTGCGCTACCTGCCCGAAACGCTCGCCAACTACGTCGCGCTGCCGCCGGCCTTTCGCGTCACGCATGCGGTGAAGGACGGCAAGACCGCGCGCCAGCTGCTGGGCGAACAGCTCGGGCTGCTCGACGGCAAGCTGCGCGAGATCGTGGCCAACGTGGCGTCGAGCGACGCCGCCGCGCTGGTGGCCAACGGGCAGTTCCTCGAGAAGAAATTCCGCCAGCCGGATTTTCTCGCGGCTTGAATGCGCAGGCCGCGCCGCCTGCTCAGAACGGGTAGTGGCGCGGCGTGGTCTGCATCGTGATCCAGCGCAGCTCCGTGAAGGCTTCCACGCCGGCCCGGCCGCCGAAGCGCCCGTAGCCCGAAGACTTCACGCCGCCGAACGGCATCTGCGCTTCGTCGTGCACCGTGGGGCCGTTGACGTGGCAGATGCCGGCCTCGATGCGCTGCGCCACGTTCCAGGCGCGCGCCACGTCGCGGCCGAACACGGCGGACGACAGGCCGAACTCGTTGTCGTTGGCGGTTGCCAGGGCCTCTTCCACGCCGCTGACGCGCACCACGGCCTTCACCGGGCCGAAGGATTCCTCGCGGTAGATCTCCATGGCCGGCGTCACGTGGTCGAGCACCGTGGCGGGCATCAGCGTGTTCTGTGCCTTGCCGCCGCACACCAGCCTGGCGCCCTTGGCCAGCGCGTCGTCGATCAGCGCGTTGCAGCGCTTCACCGTGCTCATGTCGACCACGGAGCCAAGCACCACGGGGCCTTCGCGCGGGTCGCCCAGGGGCAAGGCCTGCGCGCGCGCCGCGAACTTGGCGACGAATTCGTCGGCCACGGCGTTGTCGACCACGATGCGCTCGGTCGACATGCAGATCTGCCCCGAGTTGGCGAAGGAACCGAAGATGGCCGCGTTCACCGCCGCGTCGACGTCGGCGTCGTCCAGCACCACGAACGGCGCCTTGCCGCCGAGCTCCAGCACGGCCGGCTTGATGTACCTGGCGCAGGTCTGCGCGATGAGCCGGCCCACGCGCGTGGAGCCCGTGAAGTTGACGCGGCGCACCGCGTGGTGCGCCACCATGGCCTCGACCACCGCGCCGGCGTCGGCGGGCGCGTTGGTCACGAAGTTGACGACCCCCTTCGGCAGCCCCGCCTCGATCAGCGATTCGATGATGAGCGCGTGCGTCTCGGGGCACAGCTCCGAGCCTTTGAGCACCACGGTGTTGCCGCAGGCCAGCGGCGTGGCGATGGCGCGCGTGGCCAGGATCACCGGCGCGTTCCACGGCGCGATGCCCAGCACCACGCCGGCCGCCTGCCGCACACCCATGGCCAGGCTGCCGGGCACGTCGGACGGAATCACCTCGCCCGCGATCTGCGTGGTGAGCGATGCGGCCTCGGTCAGGATGCCGGCCGCGAGATGCACGTTGAAGCCCGCCCACAGTGCCGAGGCGCCGGTCTCGCGCGCCATGGCTTGAATGAACGCGTCGGCGCGCGCTTCGAGCGCATGCGCGGCCTTCAGCAGCAGCGCCCGGCGTTCGTTGGGGCCGGTTTGCGACCAGCCCGCGAAGGCGCGGTGCGCGGCCTCGACCGCGGCGACGGCGTCGGCCGGCG
>NZ_MOWM01000088.1 GCF_016082275.1 Variovorax sp. E3 | reverse complement strand
CCGCTGCCGCCGCCGCCGTGACGCGCTGCGCCCCGCGCGCCACCGCGTCCATGCCGCTGCCCACGGGCTCGCCGAGGTTCAGCTGGCACACCAGCGTGCGCGCCTCGTCGGAGCGCCGCAGGGTCCAGCTGAAGCCCGCATCGACACGCCCGCCATCGACGGCATCGAACTGCTGCAATTGCACCGCGATGCGCCACACCGGCTGCGAGCTCTGCCGCCCGCCCTTGGTCACGTCGAGCGCGCCGAGCCGCCCCGCGATGCCGCTGGCCAGCGCATCGCGCAGCTCGTTCTCGAACGACGAAGCCCAGCGGTGCTGCTCCAGTACCGCGACCTGCACGCTGCCGTTGGGCTCGCGCACCACCATCTGCGGGCGCGCGAAACGCTCGGGCACGGCCACCGGCGCCAGCTCGATGTACAGCGGCGCGGCGCCGCCCAGCGTCGACGGCGCCGCGTCGTCGGCGGCCACCGGGCTGGCGAGCGTGTAGTAGTTGTCGGGCTTGCTGGCGCAGCCCGCGAGCACGGCCGCCAGCGCGAGGAATGCAAGGTGTTTCTTCATTTCTTGTCGTCCGGTTTGCCGCGCAGCAGCGAGTCGGGGTGGCGCTCCAGGTAGTCGGTCAGCACGCGCACCGAGCCGGCGGCGCGCGTCAGTTCGCGCAGGGTCTGGCGCATGTCCTGTTGCAGCGGCGAGTCGTCGGCCAAGGTGCGCTCTGCCGTGTTGACGGTCTTGCGCACGTCCTTCATGGCCGCGGCCAGTTCGGGCGTGACGTCGCTGTTGATGCGGTTCACGGTCTGCTCGGTGGCGGTCAGCGTCTTGTTGAGCGTGGCCAGCGTGGTGCGCAGGTCGCCCGCGATCTGCTCGTAGGGCACCTTGTTGAGCTTGGTCGCGATTTCCTGCACCTGCGACTGGATCTCGTCGAGGCTGTTGGGCACCGTGGGCAGCTCGATGGGGTTCTTCGTCACGTCGATCTTGGCCGAGGGCGCCTTCGGGAAGAAGTCGAGCGCCACGTACACCTGCCCGGTCAGCAGGTTGCCGTTGCGCAGTTGCGCGCGCAGCCCCTTCTCCGCCAGGAAGCGCAGGCGCTCCTGCTGGGTGGAGCGCGACTCGGTCGCCTCGGTGTTGCCGTTGCCCTCCTTGCGGCGCAGCCGGTCGGGGTAGACCTGCACCAGCACCGGCATGCGGAACTCGCGCTCGGCGCGGTCGAACTCGACGCCGATCGATTTGACCTCGCCGATCACCACGCCCCGGAAGTCGACCGGCGCGCCCGGCGTCAGGCCGCGCAGCGACTGGTTGAAATACATCAGCAGCGTCTGCGAGGGGCCGTCGGGCTCCTTCATGGCCGTGGCCTCGTCCTGCGCCAGCGTGAAGGCGGCGTTGGCCTTGGCCAGCGGGCCCATGGCGTCGTCGGGCGCCTGGAACGCGATGCCGCCCAGCAGGATGGTGGCCAGCGACTGCGTGCGCAGCGTGAAGCCGCTGGCGCTCAGTTGCGCGTCGATGCCGCTGGCCTGCCAGAAGCGCGTGTTCATGCCCACGAACTTGTCGTAGGGCGAATTGATGAACACGCGGATGGTCACGCCCCGGCCGTCGCCGTCGAGCTCGTAGGCCGCCACCTGGCCGACCTTGATGCGGCGGAAGTACACGGGCGAGCCCACGTCGAGCGAACCCACGTCGTTGGCGCGCAGCAGGAACTGCTGGCCCGAGTCGTCGCGCGTGACGATGGGCGGCGTTTCGAGCCCGGTGAACTCGCCCGCGGTTTCCTTCGCCACGCCCGCGTCGGCGCCGATGTAGGCGCCCGACAGCAAGGTGCCCAGCCCCGAGATGCCCGAGGTGTCCAGCCGCGGCCGCACCACCCAGAAGCGCGAGTCTTCGGCGGTGAAGCTCTCGGCGTCCTTGTTGAGCTGCACCAGCACGCGCACGTGCGAGCGGTCGCGCGCCAGCCGCAGGTGCGTGACGAGGCCGATCTGCACGTCCTTGTACTTGACGGCGGTCTTGCCGGCCTCCAGGCCTTCGGCGGTCTTGAAGGTCAGCACCACCTCGGGCCCGCGCTCCATCAGGATGCGCGCCACCAGCGTGATGCCGACCAGCGCCGCCACGATGGGAATCAGCCAGATCAGCGAGGGCAGCCATTCGCGCCGCCGCACCACGCGCGGCCGGGGCAGCGCCGATGGCGCGGGGGGCGCCGGTTTGTCGTCGTCTTGCGGTTGCTCTGGTTCACTCATGCTGGTTTCTCGTCCCTGTTTTCATGTCCCTGCAGAACGTCGCGGCCTTCCGTGAGGGCCTGCGCTTCCTTGCTGTCCCACGTGAGCCTCGGATCGAAGCTCAGCGAGGCCAGCATCGTGAGCACCACCACCGACCCGAAGGCCGCGATGCCCACGCCCGCGGTAATGACCGCAAAGCCTTGTATCTGCACCAGCCCGGTCAGCAGCGACACCACGAACACGTCGAGCATCGACCAGCGGCCGATGATCTCGATGATGTGATACAGCCTGGCCCGTTCGCGCTGGCGCCACGTGCTGCCGCGCTGCGCCAGCACCACAAGCAAGAAGAGCACCGCGAGCTTGAACAGCGGCACCAGGAAGCTGGCGATGAAGACGATGGCCGCGAGCCCGTAGGCGCCCGACACCCAGAAATAGATCACCCCGCTCAGGATGGTGTCGTACTGCGCGCCGAACAGCGTGCGCGTGATCATCACCGGCAGCAGGTTGGCCGGGATGTACATCATGCAGGCCGCGATCAGGAAGGCCCAGGTGCGCGTCAGGCTCTGCGGCTTGCGCGTGTGCAGGCGGGTGCCGCAGCGCCCGCAGGCGTTGCCCTCTTGCGCGTCTTTCCAGACGGCGGCGCAATGCGGACAGGACAGCAGGCCGAGCGACGCGGCGGTGGCAACGGGCGCGTCGCTGTCGATGCCATCGGCCGCATCGTCTTCGGCGTCGGCATCGTGCGAGGCGCGGGGCGCGCGAAAGCCGCGAAACGCAAACCTCATGCCGAGGCCCCGCTTTCGTCTTCGTCCTTCGGGCGGAAGGTCATTTCCCAGAACGCCCCGGGGTTGAACGACAGCACCGCCGTCAGCATGACCGTGAGCGCCACGAAGGCCCACAGCGCCGGCCCCGGCACCACCGTCGCCATGCTCGAGAGCTTGACGATGGCCACCAGCACGCCCAGCAGGAACACCTCGATCATTCCCCAGGGCCGCAGCGACTGCATGGCCCGCACCAGCAGCGCGAAGCCCACGGGCCGGCGCTCGCGGCTCAGCGGCACCAGCAGGTACGCCAGGATGCACAGCTGCAAAAAAGGAAAAAGAATGGTCGTGGCCAGCACCAGCAGCGCCACCACCGACATGCCCTCGGCGCTCAGCGCCACCACCGCGCCGGCCAGCGTGGTCTGGCTGCGCAGGCCCTGCAACTCGATCTCGACGATGGGAAACAGGTTGGCGATGGCGAACATGATCAGGCAGGCCACCGTCAGCGGAAGGATGCGGCGCTGCTGCTGGCCGGGGTGCCGGCCCAGCTCGGTGCCGCAGCGCGGGCAATGGGCCACGTCGCGCGGATGCAGCGGCGCACGGCTGTAGACCGCGTCGCAGCCGGGGCAGACCACCGTGTCAGGTACTTCCTTCATAGGTCAGCACCCTAACTCATTCAGGCGCCGGGTTTTGTCGTCTTGAGACGCAAGCTGCTGAAGACGGCCGCCACTGCCGCGCAACAGGCGGCCAATACCAGCGCCACCACCGGGCCGTGGCCCCCGTGCGGACTCCAGAGGCTGAACACCGCCGCCAGCACCACGGCGCCCAGCGTCTGCCCCGTCAGCCGGGCCGTGCCCAGCATGCCGCTGGCCGCACCGCTGCGGTGCGCTGGCGGCGAAGTCACGATGGTGTGGTTGTTGGGCGACTGGAACAGGCCGAAGCCCAGCCCGCACAGCGCCATGCGCCAGGCGATGTCGGCGTTGCCCGGATGCGCCGGCAGCGCCGCCAGCAGCGCCAGCCCGGCGGCCAGCAGGCCCAGCCCGATGCCGCCGAGCAGCCCGTCGGGGTAGCGGCCGATCAGCCGCCCGGCAATGGGCGCCATCACCACGATGGCCAGCGGCCATGCCGTGATGAGCAGCCCGGCCTCGATGTGGCTGCGCCCGTACACGTCGAGCAGCAGGAACGGCAGCGCGATGTAGGCCAGCATCTGCGCGCAGAACGCCGCCACCGACGTGCCCATCGACAGCGCGAACACCGGAATGCGCAACAGGTCGATCGGGAACAGCGGCACCGCCTGCTTGCGCTGGCGCTGCAGGTAGATGAAGCCCACCACCAGCCCGGCCACCAGGATGCCCCAGGCCGAAGCCTGCGAGCCGCTCGTGCCCTGCACCGGGCCTTCGCGCACGCCGAGGCGGTCCACCCCCAGGAACACCAGCGAGAACATCAGCACGTTGAGCGCCACGTCGACCGGCGAAAACCGCAGCCCGGCCGCCGGCGCCACGCGGTTGAACGGCAGCGCCTTCATGCCCAGCGCGAAGGTGATGATGCCCAGCGGCACGTTGATGGCGAAGAGCCACGGCCACGAGGCCACCGACAGGATGGCGGCCGCCACCGAGGGCCCCGCCACCGACGACGTGGCCACCACCAGCGAATTCAGCGCCATGCCCTTGCCCAGCTGCGACGACGGGTACGTCAGCCGCACCAGCGCCGCGTTCACGCTCATGATGCCGGCCGCGCCCAGCCCTTGGAAGGCACGCGCCGCCGTCAGCGTGGCCAGCGAATCGGCAAAGGTGGCGGCCAGCGACGACAGCGTGAACACCGCCATGCCCACGAGGTACACGCGCCGGTAGCCCACCAGGTCGCCCAGCGATGCCAGCGGCAGCAGCATGACCAGCGTGGCGATCTGGTACGCATTGACCACCCAGATCGCCTGCGACGGGCTGGCCTGCAGCTCGCGCGCGATGCCCGGCAGCGCCAGGTTGACGATGGTGCCGTCGAGCACCGCCACGATCAGCCCGAGCACGATGACCAGCATGGCCCAGCGGCGCTCCGTGGGCGCCAGGCCGTCGATGGGCACCGGGCCCGTGTTGTCTTCGGCGGCCGGAAGCGCGGCGCCTGCGCGAACGGTATTCATCAGGCTTGCTGCGCCCTTCCAGTCGGTTCGGAGCGCGCGCCGCCCAGCGTGAGCCAGGTCAGCACCAGCGCAATGAGCGCGCCGGCGGCCATGCCCGCCACCATCGGCAGCGGACGGCCGTCGGTGAACAGGCCCACCACCGCCATGGCCAGCGCGCCCGTGAGCATCTGCAGCGTGCCCAGCAGCGCCGAGGCCGTGCCCGCGATGGCGCCGTGCATTTCGAGTGCCAGCACGCCGGTGGTCGGAATCACCAGGCCCATGAAGCCCGAGGCGATGAAGTACAGCACGATGAGCACCCAGATGTTGTCGCCGCCGGTCGCGAAATACACGAACATCGCGACCATGGCCACGCCGCAGCACACCACGCCGAACTTAACGAGGTTGACCAGCCCGTAGCGCTCGCCCAGCGAGCCCGTGAACTGCGAGGCCGCGATGAAGGCGGCCGCGTTCACGCCGAAGGCCACGCTGTACATCGCGGGCGACAGGCCGTAGTGGTCGATCATCACGAACGACGAGTTGGCCAGGTAGGTGAAGAAGCCCGCCATCGCGAAGCTGCCGATGAACACCAGCCCGAGGTAGTGCGAGTCGCGCAGCAGCAGCCAGTAGGCCGAGAGCGCGCTGCCCAGGCTGCTTTCGACGCGCTCGGAGGCCGGGCGCGTTTCGTCGAGCAGCTTGACCATCATGGCCAGGCCCGCCACGGCCGCGAGGGTCACGGCCCAGAACACGCCGCGCCAGCCGGCGAACGCAATGACCGCGCTGCCCGCCAGCGGCGCAAGGATCGGCGACACACTGAACACCAGCATCAGCAGCGACATCAGCCGCGCGGCGTCGGTGCCGGTGTGCAGGTCGCGCACCACGCGCGCGGAATCGCCATGCCGGCGGCGGCGCCAAGGCCCTGCACGAAGCGCAGCACGATCAGCGTCTGGATGTCGGTGGCCATCGCGCAGCCCACGCTCGCGAGCGCGAACAGCACCAGCCCGGCATACAGCGGCGGCTTGCGCCCGACCATGTCGGAGATCGGCCCGTAGAGCAGTTGCCCCGCGCCCAGCGAGAGGAAGAACGCCGTGAGGCTCATCTGCACCGCGCCGATGTCGGCGTGCAGGCTCTGCCCGATGGCCGGCAGCGCCGGCAGGTACATGTCGATGGCGAAAGGCCCGATGGCCGAGAGCAGGCCCAGCAACAGGGCCATCTTGAAGAAAGGAGAAGAACGCATTGACCCGATTGTCGCCAAGGGCGGCTGCCGCTGCAGGCGTGGGGTCTGCGGCCCGCCGGCGCTAATTCTGGGAAAAGAATCGGTTGGCCGGACGCGGCAATCCTAGGTTCTCGCGCAGGGTACGACCTTCGTACTCACGCCGGAAGGCGCCGCGCTCATTGGCCGGCCGGCCAGAACACCAGCGCGCGCAGCTCGATGCTGCGGCGCGGCGGCGCCTCGGGTGCGCCGGTCGGGTCTTCGAAGGCAGTGTGCGCGGTGAAGCGCGCGGTGCCGTCTTCGCGCGAGTCGTAGATCTTCAGCAGCAACGCTTCGTCGGGCCGCAGGCGCGGGAACCAGTACCAGCGGTGGTTCGGATTCCAGGTGAACGAGTAGGTCTCGCCGACCCTGTCGGGGTAGACCAGGTCGCTGGGCACCATGTCCTCGAACGCGATGGAGCGTGCGTCGCACAGCGCGAGCGGCAAGCGCTCGACCGTGGCCAGCGGGCGCCACAGGTTGACGATCGCGAAGCGGTGCTTCAGGCGCGCTTCGGCTTCTTCGGGCGGCAGGTGGTCGCGCACGCGGCGCGGCGCCGAAACGAAAGTCTGGTCGTTGTGCACGCGGCGCACCGGCTCGCGCAAATCGGCCGTGCGCCGCGAGCCTTGCGCGCTGTCGCGCAGCGTGTGGTCGAACACCACGATTTTCTCGGCGCCCGTGAGGTCGCGCAGCAGCGCCTCGGACTCGCGGTAGTAGATGTCGCGGATGGTCGCGTCGTGCGAAAAGTCGGCCACCACGCTGCGGTGCGAGATCTGCGTGAAGCCGCTGCGATCGAGCGACAGCTCGTTCAGTGCCACCAGCGGCCGGCCGTCGCGAATGCTCACGCGGCGCGGCTCGAGCGCGCCCGTGACCCACGGCGTGCCGGGCGGCGGCTCGAAGGTGTAGCTCACGGGACGCGGCTCGCCCGCCTTCAGGTAATTGACCTGCGCCTCCACCGACGGCAGCGTGGCCGCGAGCAGTTGGCTGTTCGATCCGGTGCTCATCAGAACGGCTCCTTGAACGGGCGCAGGTCGAGTTCCTGCGTCCAGGCGCTGCGGTGCTGCACATGCAGCTGCCAGTAGCTTTCGGCGATGGCCTCGAGCTGCAGCAGGCCGTCGTCGCCGGCCTGCGCCACGCGTTGCGGGGCGCCAGTGCGCAGGCGTTCGCCGTCGATGCCGCCGTCGATCACCACATGCGCCACGTGCACGCCCTGCGGTCCGAACTCGCGCGCCAGGCTCTGGCTCAGCGAGCGCAGCGCGGCCTTGGCCGCCGCGAAGGCCGCGAACGGCGGCTTGCCGCGCAATGCGGCGGTGGCGCCTGTGAAGAGCAGCGTGCCGCGCCCTTTGGCGCCGGCGGCCTCGAAGCTGTTGGCCAGCAGGCCCTGCAATGCCTCGTGCCCGAAGATGAAGCCGCCCAGCGCGCTGGTGCGCCAGGCCTGCGTGAACTGCTCGACCGACAGCTCCAGCGTGGGCGCGCGCACCGCGCTCGCGGCGTTGAAGATGGCGACGTGGAGCGGGCCCAGCGCCCTCACCTTCTGCGCGATGCCGTGGATCTCGGCCTCGCTCGCCACGTCGCCCGCGAAGGCGTGCGCGCGGCCGCCGGCCGCCGCGATTTCCGCCGCGACCGCGTCGAGCTGAACTTGCGTGCGCCCGGTCAGCGCCACGATGAAACCCTCGGCCGCGAAGCGCCGCGCCAATGCGGCGCCCAACCCGGCGCTGGCACCGACACCGGCGATCCATGCCACGGGCGATGGTGTGGAAACAGACGAAGTCATGAACAGAGAAAAGTGATGCGCGGTGACCAGGGCGACAGCCCTGGAGCGAACGCGAAGGCTATACCTGCGCCCCGGCACGCGGAACGATGCAAAAGCGATAACCTTATTCAGCGGCAGGTCGGTGAACGGACCCGCTTGACGCAGACCGCAGCTTCACTGCACGCCCCGCAAGCTCCACAAAACCATCCAACACCGGAGACGCCATGAACCCCGTCGAACAAAGAACCATCTCGAAGATCAGTTGGCGACTGCTGCCGCTGCTCATGATCAGCTATTTCATCGCCTACCTCGACCGCGTGAACCTCGGCTTTGCCGGCGCCGCGATGTCGAAGGACCTGGGCTTTACCGCGGCCGTGTTCGGCAGCGCGGCCGGCATCTTCTTTCTTGCGTACTTCCTGTTCGAAGTGCCGAGCAACCTGGCGCTGGAGCGCTTCGGCGCGCGCCGCTGGATCGCCCGCATCATGTTCAGCTGGGGCATTCTCTCTGCCGCGCAGGCGTGGGTGGGCGGCTCGACCAGCTTCAACGTCGTGCGCTTCCTGCTCGGCATTGCCGAGGCCGGGTTCTTTCCGGGCGTGATCTTCTACATCACGCTGTGGTTCCCGGCGGCGTACCGCGCGCGCATCGTGGGCTGGTTCATGTTCGCGATCCCGATCTCGACCGTGATCGGCTCGCCCATCTCGGGCTACATCCTCAACATGGACGGCGTGGGCGGCATGCACGGCTGGCAGTGGCTGTTCATCCTCGAGGCGATTCCCTCGCTGATCCTGACCTTCGTCATCCTGATGTACCTGCCCGACGGCCCGAAGGACGCCAAGTGGCTGACCGACGAAGAGTGCACCTGGCTGCAGCGCACGCTGGACGCCGAGCGCGTCAACCGCGAGTCGATCCACAAGATCTCGTGGAAGCAGTCGCTGCTGAACCCGCGCGTGATCGGGCTGGGCTTCGTCTACATGGGCATCACGGTGCCGCTGTACGGCCTGAGCTTTTTCCTGCCGCAGATCATCAAGGGCTTCGGTGGCCTGAGCAATGTGCAGATCGGTTTCATCAACGCGTTCCCGTACCTGGTCGGCGCCATTGCGATGCTGTTCTGGACGCGCGCTTCCGACGCGCGCAAGGAGCGCAAGTGGTTCCTGCTGATTCCGCTGGCCTGCATCTTCGTGGGCCTGGTGCTGGCCGCGCAGATCAGCGCGCCGATTCCCAAGATGGCCGCGGTCACGCTGGCGGCCTTCGGCATCTTCAGCGCCCTGCCCACCTTCTGGACGCTGCCGACCGCGCTGCTCAGCGGCACCGCGGCCGCGGCCGGCATTGCGTGGATCAACTCCATCGGCAACCTCGGCGGCTACATCGGCCCGACGATCTTCGGCGCGCTCAAGGACCGCATGGGCAACGACATCTACGCGGTGATCTTCTTGGCGCTGCTGTCGGCGGTGGCCTGCCTGCTGGTGCTGATCATCGGCCACGACGCGCGCGCCGAGCAGGCCGCAGCGCCGGGCCGCGCCTGACGCGCAGGCAGAATCGCGCCCATGCCTTCCACGCCACCACCGCTGCACACCCTCATCCTCTATGCGCGCGACATGAAGGCGAGCGCCGCGTTCTACTGCACGCACTTCGGGTTCGTGTCGACGCAGGAGGTGGTGGAAGGCCTGATCGAACTGCGGTCCGCGAGCGGCGGCGCGCACCTGCTGATTCACCAGGCGGCCAAGAGCGTGAAGCTCGGGCAGGTCGGCGTGAAGCTGATGTTCGATGTCCAGGACATCGAAGGCTTCAAGGAAAAGAGCGCGACGCGCGGCCTGAAGTTCGGCGCCACGCATGCGGCCAACGGCTATTCGTTCGCCAATGCGAAGGACCCGGACGGCAATTCGGTCGCCATTTCGAGCCGGGCCTTTCGCACGGCGGGCTGAGCGCCGCGCTCAGCTCCGTTCAGTTCAGATCACCAGCCGGCGCTCGACCACCGGCTCGCGTTCCAGCAGCAGCTTCAACCGGCTCAGCGCATCGGCCAGCTGGGCGCGCCCCCGCACGGCGCCCAGCGACAGCCGCACCGCGTTCGGCGGCTCGCCCCCGATGGCAAAGGCCGCCGAAGGCGTGACCGACAGCCCTTCGGCCAGCGCGGCGCGCGCCAGTTCGGGCGCGGTCCAGCGCGCGGGCAGCGCATGCCAGATGTGGATGCCCCGGCCCGATTCACGCACGGGCACACCCAGGATTGCGCTCGCCATGTCGTGACGCGCCCAGGCCTCCGCGCGCACCTGCTCGAGCAGGTGCCTGGCCGAGCCGTCGTGCACCCACTGGGTCGCCAGCGCGGTGGGCAGCGGTGAGGCCATGAGCGCGAAGGAGCGCAAGGCGTCCAGGAAGTTCGCCTCGTCGTGTGCGCTCGGCAGCAGCACATAGGCGGTGCGCAGCCCCGGCGTCAGGCACTTGGACAGCGTCGACAGGTAGTAGGTCGACGCGGGCGCCAGGCAGGCCAGCGGTTCCGGGGCCTGCGCTTCGGCTTCGAAGAGCCAGTAGGGATCGTCCTCGATGATCCGCAGGCCCTTGCGCTGCGCGACCTTCGCGAGCTGGCGCCGGCGCGTGGCCGGCATGGTCCGGGCCACGGGGTTCTGGATGGTCGGGTTCAGGTAGAGCACGGTGGCCGATTGCGCGTCTTGCGCGTCGCACGCCTGCTCCAGCGCGTCCGGCCGCATGCCGTGCTCGTCGGCCGGCACCGCCGCCACGCGGCGGCTCAGCCGCTCGGCCACCGAGATCAGACCCGGATACACCACCGGCTCGGCAAGGATGGCCTCGCCCGGCCGCGTGAGCGACAGCACCAGCGCCGCGAGCGCCGACTGGGCGCCCGGACACACCGCGATGCGCGACACATCGAGCGGCCCGAACATCGGCGCGAGCCACCGGCTGCCCGCCATGCGATCGGCGCGGCTGCCTCCGCCCGGGTGGTAGGTCATGAGCAGGTCGGGGTTGCTGCGCGCCAGCACCTCGGCGAGCCCTTTCTGCAGCAGCGGAAACAGCCCCGGGCCTTCGGGCGACGGCGGCATGTTCATGCTCAGGTCGATGCGCGGCGCGAAGTCCACCACGGGCGCCGACACGAAGGTGCCGCTCGGCCCGCGCGATTCGACGAGCCCGCGCTCCTTGGCTTCGGCATAGGCGCGCGTCACCGTCGTGAGGTCGACGCCCAGCAGTTCCGCCAGCCGCCGCTGCGGCGGCAAGCGCTCGCCCGGCTGCAGTTGTCCGTCGGCCACGGACCGCTCGACCAGCGAAAGGATGCGCAGGTAGCGCGAGCCCTTGCCGGCATTGAAAACCTCCAACCACGAACGCTCGATTGACATCTTTATGTATGGGTCATGTATGAGTCATTTTGCCTAATTTGAATGGATTCATCAGGCAATTAGCATACAAAAAGACCTGATAAATCCATACATATGGCCGCCTTGTATGCCTCCAAATAATAAACACAAACTGATCGGCCATGCCGCCCGCTGGGGCAGCCTCGGCCTGCTCGCCCTGCTTTCCGGCTGCGGCATGACGCTGTTCGACCCCAAGGGCGACATCGGCGCGCAGGAGAAAACGCTGATCGTCGTGGCGCTCGGGATCATGCTGGCCGTGGTCATTCCGGTCATCGTGCTCACGCTCTGGTTCGCGTGGCGCTACCGCGAGACCAACAAGGAGGCCACCTACGCGCCCAAGTGGGCGCACTCCACGCGCATCGAAGTCGTGGTGTGGGGCATTCCGTGCGTGATCGTCGCGTTTCTCGCGGTGCTCATCTGGCGCACCACCCACTCGCTCGACCCCTACAAACCGCTGGTGTCCGAGGTGCCCCCGCTGCGCGTGGAGGTGGTGGCGCTGAACTGGAAGTGGCTTTTCATCTATCCGGACTACGGCGTCGCCAGTGTCAACCAGCTGGCTGTTCCCGTCGACACGCCCATCGCTTTCAAACTCACCGCGCATTCGCTGATGAATTCCTTCTTCATTCCCCAGCTGGGGAGCCAGGTCTACGCCATGCCCGGCATGCAGACCCAGTTGCACCTGATCGCCAACCACACGGGCGCCTATGACGGCATGTCCGCCGCGTACAGCGGGCACGGCTTTTCGGGCATGAACTTCAAGACCGCCGCGCTCACGCGCGCCGACTTCGACGGCTGGGTCGCGCAGGCCCGCGCGTCGAGCAAGACCCTCTCGCTCGACGCCTACCGCCAGCTCGAAATGCCCAGCACCAAGAACACGCCCGCCATTTACGCGAAGGTGGAGAACGGCCTGTTCAACGCCATCGCCAACCAGTACATGGGCATGAGCGTGGAAGACATGGCCGCCAACGACATCTGCGGCCCCGAGACGCCCGAGTTCCCGCTGCGCCTGCAGGCCGCGCGGCCCATGACCGTGCAGGGCGGAGAGTAAAGCCCATGTCCCTGCTCGGAAAACTCGACCTCTCGGCCGTTCCCACGCACGAGCCCATCATCATGGGCACGCTGGCGGTGGTGGTACTGCTCGGCGCGGCGCTGCTGGGCGCCATCACCTACTACGGCAAGTGGCGCTACCTCTGGGAAGAGTGGTTCACCTCGGTGGACCACAAGCGCATCGGCGTGATGTACATCCTGCTGGCGCTGGTGATGCTGCTGCGCGGCTTTGCCGACGCGCTCATGATGCGCGTGCAGCAGGCCGTGGCCAGCGGCGGCTCCGAGGGCTACCTGCCCCCGCACCACTACGACCAGATCTTCACGGCGCACGGCGTGATCATGATCTTCTTCGTGGCCACGCCGCTCATCGTGGGCCTCATGAACGTCATCGTGCCGCTGCAGATCGGCGCGCGCGACGTGGCCTACCCCTTCGTCAACTCGCTGAGCCTGTGGCTGGGCGTGGCCGGCGCGGTGCTGGTGATGATGTCGATGTTCGTCGGCGACTTCGCCGCCACCGGCTGGGTCGCCTACCCGCCGCTTTCCGAACTGGGCTACAGCCCGACCGTGGGGGTGGACTACTACATCTGGTCGCTGCAGGTGTCGGGCCTGGGCACCACGCTGACCGGCATCAACTTCATCGTGACCATCCTGCGCATGCGCGCGCCGGGCATGACGCTCATGAAGATGCCGGTGTTCACGTGGACCGCGCTCATCACCAACATCCTGATCGTGGCGATCTTCCCCGTGCTCACCGCCACGCTGGCGCTGCTGACCATGGACCGCTACCTGGGCATGCACTTCTTCACCAACGACCTGGGCGGCAACGCCATGATGTACATCAACCTGATCTGGGTCTGGGGGCATCCGGAGGTGTACGTGCTGATCCTGCCGTGCTTCGGCGCGTTCTCCGAGATCATCGCCACCTTCTCGCGCAAGCCGCTGTTCGGCTACACCTCGATGGTGTACGCCACCTCGTCCATCGGCGTGCTGTCGTTCTTCGTGTGGCTGCACCACTTCTTCACGATGGGCTCGGGCGCCAACGTCAATGCGTTCTTCGGGATCATGACGTCGATCATTTCCATTCCCACCGGGGTGAAGCTTTTCAACTGGCTGTTCACCATGTACCGGGGGCGCATCCGCTTCCACTCGGCCACCATGTGGACCATCGGCTTCATGGTGACCTTCGCCATCGGCGGCATGACCGGCGTGCTGCTGGCCATTCCGGGCGCCGACTTCGTGCTGCACAACAGCCTGTTCCTGGTGGCGCACTTCCACAACGTGATCATCGGCGGCGTGCTGTTCGGCTGCCTCGCGGGCATCAGCTTCTGGTTCCCCAAGGTATTCGGCTTCACGCTGAACGAGTACTGGGGCAAGGTGGCGTTCTGGCTCTGGCTGGTGGGCTTCTACCTGGCGTTCATGCCGCTGTACGTGCTCGGCTTCATGGGCATGACGCGGCGCATGAACAGCTACGTGGTCGAGGGCTGGCAGCCGTGGCTCATCGTGGCGCTGTGCGGCGCGGTGGTGATCGGCATGGGCATCCTGGCGATCGGCGTGCAGTTCTACGTGAGCATCCGCGACCGCAAGCAGCACCGCGACCTCACGGGCGACCCGTGGGACGGGCGCAGCCTCGAGTGGGCCACGGCCTCGCCCGCGCCCTTCTACAACTTCGCGCTGGTGCCGCGCATCGACTCGCTCGAGCCGCACTGGGACGCCAAGGAAGCCGGCACCGCCTACGCGCAGCCCGCGAAGTACGAAGACATCCACATGCCGCGCAACACCGGCGCGGGCGCATCGTGTCGGTGTTCGCGCTGCTGCTGTGCTTTGCGCTGGTGTGGCACATGTGGGCCGTGGCGGCGGCGGCGCTGGCCGGTGCCATCGCGGCCTTCGTGTTCCGCTCGTACGACCGCGACGTCGACTACTTCGTGCCCGCCTCGGAAGTCGAGCGCATCGAGCGCGCACGCTTCGAACAACTGAAGGGAGCAACCGCATGAGCGCGCTGCAGATGACAAGCGGCCACGGCACGCACCACGGCCATGGCCACGGCGACGAGACCCAGACCACCATGGGGTTCTGGATCTACCTCATGAGTGACTGCCTGATCTTCGCGGTGCTGTTCGCCACCTTCGGCGTGCTCGCGGGGGCCACGGCCAACGGCCCCACGGGGCGCGGCCTGTTCGAGCTGAATTTCGTGCTCGGCGAAACCATGCTGCTGCTGGCCAGCAGCTTCACCTTCGGCCTGGCCATGCTCGCGCTGCAAGCCAACAACGTGCGCCGCGGCACCGGCTGGCTCGTTGCCACCTTCGTGCTCGGCGCGGCCTTCGTGGGCATGGAGATCCACGAGTTCGCGGAGCTGATGCACCGCGGCGCCGTGCCGCAGGCCAGCGCTTACCTGTCGGCCTACTTCACGCTGGTGGGCACGCACGGCCTGCACGTGAGCTTCGGCCTGCTGTGGCTGGCCGTGATGCTGCACCAGATCCACCACTTCGGCCTGACACCGGTCACGCGCCGCCGCATGGCCTGCCTGAGCCTGTTCTGGCACTTCCTGGACCTGGTCTGGATCTGCGTCTTCACCTTCATCTATTTGCGAGAGTTCACCTGATGACGACCGCCTCCCACGCCGTGGCTTCTCACGGTTCCCTCAAGAGCTATTCGGTCGGCCTGGTGCTGTCGCTGGTGCTCACCCTGGCCTCGTTCGGCGCGGTCATGCTCGACGTGCTGCCGCGCCCGATGCGCCTGCCCGCCATCGTGCTGCTGTGCGTGGCGCAACTGGTGGTGCAGCTCGTGTACTTCCTGCACATGGGCACGTCGAGAGACCCGCGCTCCAACACCGGCATCTTCATCTGCACGGCGCTGCTCATCGCCATCGTGGTGGCGGGCTCGCTCTGGGTGATGCACAACGCCAACGCCAACATGATGCCGATGCAGTTCTCGCCCGCCGAAGCGCGCGCCAAGGAGTGAGCGCGATGCAAGCAGCAGCCACGCCCCTCATCGACGTCCGCAAGCGCAGCCTGAACATCGAGATGATCTTCCACGAGGGCGGGCCGCGCGTGAGCCGCCCCATCCTCGTGGCCTCGGCCTGCGCCGTGATCCGCAACCCGTATGCGGGCCGCTACGAACCCGACCTGCTCCCGTTCATGGAGGCCGTGAAGCCCATCGGCGCGAGCCTGGCCGAAGAGCTGGTGCGCTCGCTGGGCAAGGACCAGGTCGAGCCTACGGCAAGGCCGCGATCGTCGGCGTGAACGGCGAGATGGAGCACGGCGCGGTGTGGCACGAAGCCGGCGGCTGGGCCATGCGCGAGGCGCTCGGCGAACCGAAGGCCATCGTGCCCTCGGTCAAGGCCGTGGCCGGCGCGGGGTACCGGCTGATGGTGCCGCTGCACCATGTGCACGCGTCCTATGTGCGCAGCCATTTCTCGTCGGTCGAGATCGGCATCCAGGACGCGCCACGCCCCGACGAGATCCTGTTCGCGCTGGTGATGTCGAACGGTGGGCGCATTCACCCGCGCGTGGGTGGCCTTGCGGCCGAGCAGATCGTGGTGGGGGACGGCCAGCGGTAGGCGCCCGCCGGCTCGGCGACTTCAGTACAACGTCGCCCGCTGCCGCGCCGGCAACTCCTTGTCGTAGGTCTCCCCATCGAACGCCGCCTCGGTCAGCGCCGAGAGAATCGCTCCCGGCGTCGGCACCGTGCGCTTCGCATCCGCCGGCACGGGCTGCCACAGCTTCGAGCGCTGGATCGCGCGGGCGCACTGGAAGAACACGGTGTCCACGCGGATCTCGATCACGCACTGGGGCTGCTTGCCGTCCATGGCAAGGCGCGCCAGCAGCGACGGCTCCACGGTGATGCGCGCCATGCCGTTCACGCGCAGCGTCTCGCCCACGCCGGGAATCAGAAACAGCAGCGCCACGCGCGGGTCGGCCACGATGTTGCGCAGGCTGTCAATGCGGTTGTTGCCGCGCCGCTCGGGCATGAGCAGCGTCTTCTCGTCCTGCACCACGACAAAGCCCGGCGGGTCGCCGCGCGGCGACACGTCCAGGCCGCCGGGGCCGATGGTGGCGAGCGACGCAAAGGGCGATGCCGCAATCAGCGCCTGGTAGCTCGGGTGCAGGTACGGCACCTCTTTCTTCAGCGAGGCTTCACCGGGCTGGCCGAACAGGGCTTCGAGTTGCGCCACGGTTTCAATGGCGTGCGGCGTGGTCATGGCGATGGGTTCCTTGGGGCAGATCAAAAAGAAAGCGAAAGGCGCTCGATTATTCAGCCTGCGGTGCGCGTGGCGTCGGCCGGGGTTGCGGAGGACGCGTTCCAGCCGCAGGCCAACGCCGCCAGTGCCAGCAGCGCCGCGGCCACGCCGTAGATCCACGGCGGCGACGCGACCGGCAGCAGCAGCCCCGCGATCAACGGCCCGGTGCCCGCGCCGATGTCGCGCCACACCGAGCGCGCGGCCAGTGCCTGCACGCGCCCCGGCCCCGGCGTGCGCCGCGCCACGATGGGCGACACCAGGGGCAATTGCAGGGCGCGCAGCACCACGATGAGCGCGGCGCAGCTCCACAGCCAGCCGAGCCCGAAGCCCACGAGCGCGATGGCGGTGACGAGCGACAGGCTCACGAGCAGCCGCTCCGCCCCGAAGCGCTCCGCCATGTGCCCGCCCACCGGGCTCAGCAGAATCTCCGCAAGGTAGCGCAGCGCCAGCAGCACGCCGGCCACGATCACCGCGCCGCCCGGCATCAGGTCCTTGCCGAGGTACGAGAGACCGACGATGAACAGCCCGTCGAGCGCCAGTCCTTCCATGAACGACCAGGCGTCCAGGCTGTTGGGCCGCTGGAAGCGCCGCGTGGCCTTGCCGACCGGGTGCGGCGCGGCGGGCAGCCGCCGCGTGACGAAGCACGCGAGCAGCGAGAACACCGCGAGGATGCCGAAGATGGCGCGCGGCCCGGTCCAGTGCGCGAGCAACGCGCCCAGCGGCAGCGCCAGCACCGGCCCCATGGCGATGAAGGCGCGCGAGCGGCCGTTGCGCCGCGCCGCGCCCACCGGGTCGGCCGTGGCCAGCGCCTGCGTCGACAGGTTCAGTGCCGCGAAGCACAGGCCCCAGGTCAGCCGCAGCGGCAGCAGCGCCCAGAAGCCCGAGAGCGTGGCGTAGCCCAGCCCGCACACCGCCGCCGCCACGACGGCGATCGTGCAGGTCAGCCGGTCGCCGTTGCGCGCGTAGAAGCGCGCGACAAAGCCATAGCCCGCGATGCGCACCAGCCGGTTGGCCGCCAGCAGCATGCCGGCTTCGGCCAGCGACACGCCGAACTGGCTGGCGTACATCGGCAGCAGCAGGTAGAGCACGACATCGGCCGGCAGCGAAAGGCCGAGCGCCATCGCCGCATAGCGGGAATTCAGGTCGGTGGATGTGGGGGTGGGAGCGGGTGAAGAGCTGAGCATCGAGCGCCGATGGTGCACCGCCGCACGTGCGTCGGACAAACGACATTAACGCCCGCCATGCGTGAGAAAATTGCACGCATGCTGCTTCGAGAACCGCCCCTCAATGCCGTGCGCGCGTTTGCCGCGGCAGCCCGCCACCTGAGTTTCACGCGCGCGGCGCAGGAGCTGCACGTCACGCACAGCGCGGTGAGCCGGCAGATCAAGAGCCTCGAAGAATTCCTGGGCGTCGCGCTGTTCGAGCGGCGCATCCGCCAGGTGGCGCTCACCACCGAGGGCCAGCAGTTCTTCGCCGAGGTCGAGCCCGCGCTCGCGCAGATCGGCGCGGCGGCGCGTGCATTGCAGGCACAGAGCCCGGCGCGCGCGGTGCGGATCAACGTGCGCCCTTCGTTCGCGGTGCGCTGGCTCATACCGCGCCTGCCTTCTTTCGTCGAGCGCTACCCGGACATCGAGCCGCAGGTCGTCACCAGCACCGTCATGCCCGAGCAGGCCATCGACAGTTTCGACATCGCGGTGCGGCGCGGCCTGGGCGGCTGGCTGCCTTCCATCGACGTGCGGCCCTTTCTCGAAGACGAGGTGATGGTGGTCGGCGCGCCCGCGCTGTTCGAGGCGCATCCGCTGGCCGACCTGTGCGCGCTCGCATCGCATGTGCTGCTGTCCGCCAAGACGCGCAAGGACGACTGGGACGCCTGGAAGAAGCAGGTCGGCGCGCCGCGCGGCAAGCCGGCCGGCCGGCTGCAGTTCGACCACCTGCACTTCGTGCTGCAGGCCGCGGTCGACGGGCTCGGCATTGCGCTGGCCCCTGCCTCGCTGATTGCGCACGACCTGGCCTCGGGCCGGCTGCAGTCGCCGTTGCCCGCGCTGCGCATGACGCTCGACCGCTACTACTACGGCCTGGCGCCCGACGCCGCGCCGGAAGCGGCCTGCGTGGCCGAATGGTTCGAGAACATGCAGCGCCAGGGCGCCTAGCCGATCAGCGTGCGCAGCACGTCGGCCACGCCCACGCTGCCCTTGCGCACCGAGGCGTCGTCGCCTTCGAAGGTGATCCAGCCTTCGTTGAAGCCGTCGAGCATCTGGATGCGCGGCACCGGGTCTTTCATGCCCTGCGCGAGAAAGATCGCGCCCCAGTTTTCGCGCGGCACGGCCTCGGCGCGCACCGGTCGCGCGAGCGCGGTCGACAGCGCCGCCGCAATGGCGTACTGGCTCAGGCGCGCCGGGCCTTCGAGCTCGACGATGCGCGGCGCGGGCCCGGGCTGCATCAGCAATTGCGCGGCCACCCGGCCCACATCGGCCGTGGCCACCATCGGCACAGCGCGGTCCAGCGGCTGCAGATAGCTGGCGAGCACGCCCTGCTCCCGCGCCTGCGCGATGTCCCAGGCCAGGTTTTCGAGGAACCACGCCGGCCGCAGAAAGCTCACGGGCAGCGGCAGCGTGGCCAATGCCTCTTCCATCAAAGTGCGCTGGCTCAGCAGGTTCGACTGCGCGGCCTGTGCGCCGACGGTCGATAGGCACACCACGCGCGCCGGGCGTGCCGCATCGAGCGCCTGCCGCACGGCGGCAATGACCACCCGCGCGTCCGGAAAGCCCGGCGCCGGATCGAAGTTCGACGGCGGCAGCACGAAGACGCCCGCCGTGCCGGCGAAGGCGCGCGCCAGCGCGTCGGCGTCTTCCATGTTGGCGATGGCGATTTCGCAGCCCAGGTCCGACCAGGCCCTGCCCTTGGCCGCGTCGCGAACGACGGCGCGAACGGGTTGCTTCGCGGCCAGCAGCGTGCGTGCGACAGCGCCGCCGACCTGGCCCGTGATACCGGTGATTGCGTACATGAAAACTTCCTTTCGATTGCGATGGACGCGATGTTAGGAACGGGCCTTCTTTGAGTAAAGCGACCTCAGGACATATCATTCATGACACAAAATCACGAATTAAAAATGACACTCGACGGACGCCTTCTCTCCAACGTCAGCGTGCTGGCCGCCGTGGTCGAAGGCGGCAGCTTTGCCAGCGCGTCGACGGCGCTCGGCCTCACGCCTTCGGGCGTGAGCCGCGCCATCGCCCGGCTTGAAGCACGCATCGGCGTGCGGCTGTTCGACCGCACCACGCGCTCGCTGAGCCTTACCGACGAAGGCCGGCTGCTCTACGCCAACATCAACCCGCTGGTGCTGGGCATCGAGGACGCGGTGACCATGGCCTCGGGCTCGTCAGGCGCGGTGCGCGGCCGCCTGCGCGTGAACACCGACGCCTTCACCTCGCGCCTGCTGCTGGCGCCGCACCTGCCGCGCTTTCTCGACCTGTACCCCGAACTCACGCTGGAGCTGATCGCACGCGACCAGCTCGGCGATCTCGTGGCCGAGGGCTTCGACATCGCGGTGCGCTTCGGCGAGCCGCCGTCGTCGTCGCTGGTGGCGCGCAAGCTCATGGAATCGCGCGTGGTCACGGTGGCCACGCCGGCCTACCTGAAGCGGCGCGGCAAGCCCGCCAAGCCGGCGGACCTGGCCGACCATTCGTGCATTCAGGTGCGCAACCCGTTCACCGGACAGCCCTTCGCGTGGGAGTTCCAGCGCGGCCGCAAGCGCTTGAAGGTGCCGACGACTGGGCGCCTGTTGCTGACCGACTCCGGCACCCTGCTGGCCACCACGCTCGCAGGTGTGGGCGTGGCGCAGATCAAGGCGGTTGGCATCCAGCCGCAGCTCGACAGCGGCGAGCTGGTCGACCTGTTTCCCGACTGGCCCGACGAGCGCTTTCCGCTCTATGCGCTGTACCCGTCGCGGCACTTGCCGGCGGCGAAGGTGCGGGCGTTCATCGACTTCGTGACGACGGTCGTCGGCACCGGCGCAAAGGCCAGGCCGAAGCGCTGACCGCACGCGTTCGCGCGTCCGGAAGCGGCCAGCCACGAAGGCTGCGCGCCCGCACGATCAGGCTTTCCATCCAAGCCTTCGTCGCCCCTTCCGCATGCCCACCTCCCTGCCCCGCCCCTTCCTGAATCTCGCGTGGTCCAACCTCGCCGCGCAGTCCGCCGAACAACTGAGCCTTGCGGCCGTGCCGCTGGTCGCCGTGCTCGCGCTCGGCGCCGGGCCGGGAGAAATCGGCTTTCTGGCCGCCGTGCAGACACTGCCCTTCCTGCTGGTCTCGATGCCCATGGGCCTGCTCGCCGACCGCATGTCGCGGCGGCGCCTGATGGTCTGGGCCGAGGGCTTGCGCGCGGTGTCCCTGCTGATGCTGCTGGCGATGATGCTCACGTCGAAGCTCGGCATCGGCTGGCTGGCCGTGCTCGGGTTCCTGGGCGCGGTCGGCACCGTGGGCTTCAGCGTCGCGGCGCCCGCACTGGTGCCGGCGCTCGTACCGCGCGAAGCGCTCGCGGCAGCCAACGGGCGGCTCGAACTGGCACGCAGCGTTGCGTTCACCGCCGGCCCCGCGCTGGCGGGCGCGCTGGTGGCATGGGCCGGCGCATCCGCCGCGTTCGTGCTGGCGGCGGTGCTCTCGGTCTCGGCGGTGTGCCTGCTGCTGCGGCTTGAAGAAGCGCCGCGCGCATCCGCGCCACGGCGCCATCCGCTGCTCGACGTGAAGGACGGCGCACGCTTCGTCTGGCAGCACGAATTGCTGCGGCCGATGCTGATGACCGGCGCGGTCTTCAACATCGCGTGGTTCGTGCTGCAGGCGGGCTACGTGCCCTACGCCGTGCGCGTGCTGGGCCTGGGCGCGCAGGCGGTGGGCTTCACGCTTGCCATGTACGGCGCGGGCATGGTGGCCGGCGCGCTGCTGACTTCGCGCGTGGTGGCGCGGCTGCCGTTCGGGCGCGCCATTCAGGTCGGCCCGGCGGTGGCCGTGGCGGCCGCGGCCGTGATGGCGGCAACGCTCGCCGTTCCGAGTGCCGCGCTGGCCGCGCTGTCGTTCTTTCTGTTCGGTGCCGGCCCGATGGTCTGGGTCATCACGTCCACCACGCTGCGCCAGAGCGTGGCGCCCTCGGCCATGCTGGGCCGCGTGTCGGCCGTGTTCCTGACGGTCAACATGGGCGCGCGACCGATCGGGGCGGCGCTCGGCGGCGTGGTGGGCGCCGCGTGGGGCGAGCCGGCCTGCCTGCTGCTGGCGCTCGCCGGGTTCGCGTTGCAGGCGGCCATCATCTTCGGCTCGCGCATCGCGGGGCTGCGCCGGTTGCCGGTTCCGGCGGTTTGAGCGCCCCGCACGTTGCGCACCCTTCGATCGCCTCGACACGTCCGCATCCGCATCGGAGGGACTGCGCAGCTCACCCCCGCTTCGCCCCTGCCGCACCGAAGCCGGCTCCAGGAAAAGCTGCCGGAAGTAGTCGCGAAAGGCCGTCATCGCCGGCGAGAACTCGATGCCCTGCTTCCAGCCCAGCCCGATGTTCATCGTGGGCACGGCATCGCGCAGGTTGATGGTCTCGATGCGCTTGCCTTCCAGCGACCAGGGGCGATACACCATGTCCGACAGCACCGTCACGCCCAGCCCGTTGGCCACGGTGCTGCGCACCGCCTCCACCGAGCTGGTGCGCAGCCGCACCTTGGGCTGGTGCGGCGTCTTGCTCCAGTACTTCAGCGCGGTGGCCGCGGCCTCGTCCACCGTGAGCATGATGTAGGGCTCGGCCGCCACGTCGGCCAACGTCACCTCGGCCTTGTCGAGCAGCGGGTGCTTGGCCGGCACCCACAGCCTGCGCTGCGAGCCGAAGAAGGTCTCCAGCGACAGCTCGCGCAACACCACGTTCGAGGTGAGCACCACGCCCATGTCGTAGCGCTGCGTGATCAGCCCTTCCTCGATGGCCTCGCGCGCCACCTCGTGCACCTTCACCGTGACCTGTGGATGCAACTGCTCGAAGCGCTGCAGGTGGTGCGGCAGGAAATAGCCCAGCACGGTGTAGCTCGCGGCGATGGTCAGCGAGCCTTCGACGTTCTCGCCCTCGTGCGGCATGCGGATCGCCTCGTCCGCCGCGGCCAGTACCGCATAGGCATGGCTCAGGAAACGCCGCCCGGCCTTGGTCAGTTCCACGCCATGCGGATGCCGCTCGAACAGCGGCTGCCCCATCAGCTCCTCGAGCTCGCGGATGGCGGTGGTCACGGCCGACTGGGAAATGTTCAGTTGCAGCGCGGCATGCGAGATGCGTCCGGCCTCGGCCACGGCCGAGAAGTACTTGAGCTGGCGAAGGGTCAGGGACATGGTGCGGCTTTCCTGGGTCCTAGGGTATTTCCGGAGGCGCGATCGGCGGTCTCTCGCGGGTGCAAACCCGATACCGCAGACCCGCATTCCTCCAGCGTAGCGCCCAACGCGCCGCATTGCAGCATCTGTTTTTCAGATATCGAGCCGCTCGAAAACAATGCTTTTCAGTCGTTGGGGCGCTGACTAATCTTCACGCCATTGCGCACCGCCCCTCCCGGCGACGCCCACCAACCAAGGCTGCGATACGTGAAAAAGACGCTGATCGATCTGAACTCCGACATGGGCGAAGGCTTCGGCCCCTGGACCATCGGCGATGGCATCGACGAGCAGCTGATGCCGCTGATCAGCTCGGCCAACATTGCCACCGGCTTCCATGCGGGCGACCCGAACACCATGCGCAGGATGGTGCGGCTGGCGCGGGAGCACGGCGTGGGCATCGGCGCGCACCCGGGCTTTCGCGACCTCGTGGGGTTCGGGCGCCGCCACATCCACGCGCCGGCCGACGAGCTGGTCAACGACATCGTCTACCAGCTCGGTGCGCTGCGCGAGTTTGCGCGGCTTGCGGGGCTGCGGCTGCAGCACATCAAGCCGCACGGCGCGCTCTACATGCACGCGGCGCGCGACGAGGCCTTGTCGCGCGCGCTGGTCACGGCGCTGCAGCAGATCGAGCCGACGCTGCATCTGTTCTGCATGGAAGCGTCGATCACCTTCGAGGTGGCGCGCGAACTGGGCCAGCCGGTGGTGCGCGAGTTCTATGCCGACCGCGACTACGACCTGACCGGCTCCATCGTCTTCACGCGCCGCGTCAGTGCCCTGGACCCCGACGTCGTGGCCGCCAAGGTGCTGCGCGCCTGCACCGAGGGCCTGGTGCGCACGGTCGAAGGCAAGGATATTGCTATCGACTTCGATTCGGTCTGCATCCACAGCGACACGCCCGGCGCGCTCGCGCTGGTGCAGGCCACCCGGCGCGCGCTGGCCGCGCACGACATTCGCGTGGCCGGCATTGCCGCGCCGGCGCAGGCTTGAGCGAATTCACCCGTTTCTGTTCCAGGAGTGCATCGATGTCTCTTTCCCACGAAGTCCTGAGCCCGCTGCCGGGCACCTTCTACCGCCGCGCGGCGCCGATGCGCCGGCCTTCAAGTCCGAGGGCGACACGGTGGCCGTGGGCGACGTGCTCGGCCTGGTCGAGGTGATGAAGCAGTTCAGCGAGGTCACGGCCGACGCGGCCGGCACGCTGGTGCGCTTCGCGGTCGAGAACGCCGAGCCGGTCGATCCGGGCCAGGTGCTGGCCGTCATCCAGACCGCATGAGGCCGGGTTCCATGGCCGCCACCTTCGACAAACTGCTGATCGCCAACCGCGGCGAAATCGCGGTGCGCATCATCCGCGCCGCCAGGGAGCTGGGGCTGAAGACGGTCGCCGTCTACAGCGACGCCGATGCGCGCAGCCTGGCCGTGCAAATGGCCGACGAGGCCGTGCGCATCGGTCCGGCGCACGCCACCAAGAGCTACCTGAACGTCGACGCCATCCTGCAGGCCGCGGCCGACAGCGGCGCCGGTGCGGTGCATCCGGGCTACGGCTTCCTGTCGGAGAACGCGGCATTCGCGCAGCGCGTCGAGGCCGCGGGCCTGGTGTTCGTCGGCCCCACGCCGCACGCCATTCGCACGATGGGCGACAAGGCCGCCGCGCGCGCCGCCGCCATGAAGGCCGGCGTGCCCACGGTGCCGGGCAGCGCGGGCGTGGTGACCGACCCCGACACGGCCGTCGAAGTGGCCAGGGACATCGGCTACCCGATCATGATCAAGGCCTCGGCCGGCGGCGGCGGACGCGGCATTCGCGTGGCCCAGGGCGAAGCCGAGTTGCGCCAGCAGTTCGCCACCGCCACCGCCGAAGCACAGGCCGCCTTCGGCAATGGCGAGGTGTACCTGGAGCGCTTCATTCGCCAGGCGCGCCACATCGAGGTCCAGATCCTGGGCGACGGCCAGCGCGCGGTGCACTGCTTCGAGCGCGAATGCTCGCTGCAGCGGCGCCGCCAGAAGGTCTGGGAAGAAGCGCCCTCGGCGGCCATCGGCGAGGCCACGCGCGCCGCGCTCTGCGAGTCGGCACTGCGGCTGGCCAACGCCGTGGCCTACCGCGGCGCGGGCACGCTCGAATACCTCTACGACGACGACACGCGCGAGTTCTTCTTCATCGAGATGAACACGCGCATCCAGGTCGAGCACCCGATCACCGAGATGGTCACCGGCGTCGACCTAGTCAAGGAGATGCTGCGCATCGCGCTGGGCCAGCCGCTGCGCCTGAAGCAGGAAGACATCCGCCTGACCGGCGCGGCCATCGAAGTGCGCATCAACGCGGAGAACGCGGCGAAGAACTTCATGCCGAGCCCGGGCCTGGTGTCGCAGCTCGTGGTGCCGGGCGGCCCCGGCGTGCGCTTCGACACCATGCTGTTCCCCGGCTACACCGTGCCGGCCTACTACGACTCGCTGCTGGGCAAGCTGATCGTGCACGACACCGACCGCGCCGGCGCGCTGAGCCGCATGCGGCGCGCGCTCGAAGAGTTGCAGGTCGAAGGCATCCAGACGACGATACCGCTGCACCGCGCGCTGTGCGAAGACGCCGATGTCGCCAAGGCCGCCTTCCACACCGGTTTTCTCGAGACTTGGCTCGCGGCCCATCCGCTGGCCGATGCCCCGGCCGCGCAGTTGAAGGAGGCCGCATGACCGCTGCAACCCCCACGCTCCCGGCCCAGGCCCGCTACAGCTTCGGCGGCGACGAGCATGTGTTCGTCGAGATCAGCGAAGAGATGTCGCTGCCCGCCTTCTTCAAGGGCATGGCGATCTGCAACGCGTTGCGCCGGCGCGCCCTGCCCGGCGTGACCGAGATCTGCCCGGCCAATGCGGCGTACCTCGTGCGATTCGACCCCGATGTCATCGCGCCCGACGCACTGCTCGCCACGCTCAAGGAAATCGAGGGCAGCCTGGGCGATGCCGACCTGCAGCTGCAGACCCGCATCATCGAGATCCCCGTGCTCTACAACGATCCGTGGACGCACGAAACGCTCATGCGCTTTCGCGAACGCCATCAGGACCCGGGCAGCACCGACATCGAATACGCCGCGCGCATCAACGGCCACGCCTCGGTCGATGCGTTCATTGCCGCGCATTCGGGCGCGCCGTGGTTCGTGTCGATGGTCGGCTTCGTGGCCGGGCTGCCGTTCCTGTTCCAGATGGTCGAGCGCGAGCGCCAGATCCAGGTGCCCAAGTACCTGAGCCCGCGCACCGACACGCCCAAGCTCACGCTGGGCCACGGCGGCTGCTTCAGCTGCATCTACTCGGTGCGCGGCGCCGGCGGCTACCAGATGTTCGGCGTCACGCCCGCGCCCATCTTCGACCCGGCCCAGCGCCTGTCGTACCTGATGGAACTGATGGTGTTCTTCCAGCCTGGCGACATCGTCAAGTGGAAACCGATCGACCGCGCCGAGTACGACCGCCAGGCCGCGCAGGTCGAGGCCGGCGACTACACGCTGCGCATGGCGCCGGTGTCGTTCTCGCTCAAGGAATTCCTGGCCGACCCCGACGGCTACAACCAACAGCTGCTGAAAGTGCTCCATGGCGATTGAAGTGCTCAAGCCCGGCCTTGCGACCAGCGTGCAGGACGCGGGCCGCCCCGGCTACTACAACCTGGGCATTCCGCTGTCGGGCGCGCTCGACCAGCAAGGCCTGGTGCTCGCCAACCTGCTGGTGGGCAACGACGAAGGCGCGGCGGTGATCGAGACCACGCTGCTCGGGCCCGAGCTGCGCTTCGACGCGCCCGCCGTCGTGGCCGTCACCGGCGCCGAGGCCAAGCTCAAGCTCAACGGCAACGAAGCACCGCGCAACGAATCCTTCGCGGTGAACGCCGGCGACGTGCTGGCCTTCGACTTCATGAAGCTGGGCGCGCGCATGTGCATCGCCGTGGCCGGCGGCATCGACGTGCCCGTGGTGCTGGGCAGCCGCTCGACCTACGGCCTTGGTGCCTTCGGCGGCTTCAACGGCCGCAAGCTGCTGGCCGGGGACACGCTGCCGGTCGGCGCGCCTTCTTCCGGCGCGAAAGCCGGTCGCACGGTGCCGGCCGATCTGCTGCCGGTGCTGTCCAAAGAGGTCGAGCTGCGCGTGCTGCCCGGCATCTACTTTCACCGACTGCAGGAAGTGTCGGTGCGCAGCTTCTTCGCCGACACCTGGAGCGTGGGCTCCGAGGCCGACCGCATCGGCTACCGCTACAAGAACGGCACGCCGCTGAAATTCCTCGAGCGCAAGCCGCCCTTCGGCGCGGGCGACGACCCGTCGAACATCGTCGACGCGGGCTACCCCTACGGCTCGATCCAGGTGCCGGGCGGGCGCGAGCCGATCATCCTGCACCGCGATGCGGTCTCGGGCGGCGGCTATGCCATGGTGGGCACCGTGATCAGCGCCGACATGGACCTGATCGCCCAGATGCAGCCCAACCACAAGGCCCGCTTCGTGGAAGTCGACATGGCGCAGGCCCTGGAAGCCCGTGCCGCGCGACGACGACGGCTCGACCGCCTGCGGGCCGCGCTGAGCGCCTGAACGGCCTCGGCGGCCTGGGCGCCCACCGCTTCCCTCCCGTCCCTTTTTTCCGCTGTCACCCAAGGAGTTCTTCATGAACAGCTCGCCCCTGCGCGTTTCATTGACCGTTGCCTCGCTCGCCGCGGCCACCCTGCTGTGGCACGGCAGTGCCTCGGCCGCCGACTGGTTTCCCTACAAGGCCGAGGCCACCGAGCCCGCCTTCTCGGCCGAGGGCGCGAAGAAGCCCATCGACTACACGCCGCAGGCCAAGGCCTCGAAGAAGTGGGACATCTGCGTGTCGTTCCCGCACATGAAGGACGCCTACTGGCTCGGCGTGGACTACGGCGTGATCGAGGAAGCAAAGCGCCAGGGCGTGAAGCTGCAGGTGGCCGACGCGGGCGGCTACACCAACCTGAGCAAGCAGGTCTCGCAGATCGAGGACTGCGTGGCGCGCGGCGCCAACGCGGTGATCATCGGCGCCATTTCGGGCGACGGGCTCAACAACGTCATCAAGGCCACGGCCGCGAAGAAGGTGCCGGTGATCGACCTGGTCAACGGCATCAACTCGCCCGACCTGTCGGCCAAGTCGCTGGTGTCGTTCTACACCATGGGCCATTCGACCGGCGAGTACCTGGCGAAGAAGCACCCGGCCGGCTCGCCGGCGGTGAAGGTCGGCTGGTTCCCGGGCCCGGCCGGCGCGGGCTGGGTCGAGGCCGCGCACAAGGGCTTCATGGACGCCATCAAGGGCAGCGCCGTGGTCGCGCTCGACCCGAAGTACGGCGACACCGGCAAGGAAGCGCAAAGCAAGCTGGTCGAGGACGTGCTGCAGGGCAACCCCGATCTCGCCTACGTGGCGGGCACGGCGGTCACGGCCGAGGCCGCCACCGGCATCCTGCGCTCGCGCGGCCTCGACAAGAAGGTGCAGGTGCTGTCCTTCTACATGACGCCGGGCGTGTACGAAGGCATCCAGAAGGGCCGCATCGTGGCCTCGCCGGCCGACTCGATGGTGATCCAGGGGCGCATCGCGGTCGACCAGGCCGTGCGCCTGCTCGAGAACAAGGAGGTGGTGAAGCACGTGGGCCCGAAGATCTTCGTGGTCGACAGCGGCAACATCAAGACCGTGAAGCTCGACGACATCTTGCCGCCGCCGGGCTTCAAGCCGGTGTTCGAGGTCAAGTAAGCGCGCTCCATGGCTCCCCTGCTGCTGCAAACCCTGGGCCTCGGCAAGCGCTACCCCGGCGTGCTGGCGCTCGACGGCGTCGACTTCGAACTGCGCGCCGGCGAAGTGCATGTGCTGTTCGGCGAGAACGGGGCCGGCAAGTCGACCCTGATCTCGCTGCTGGCCGGTGCCAACACGCCGACGGCCGGCGAGATCCGCATGCGCGGCGAGCCCGTGAAATTCTCGAACGTGCACGAGGCGCGGCGCCACGGCATCAGCGCGGTGTTCCAGGAGTTCTCGCTGATTCCCACGCTGTCGGTGGCGCAGAACCTGAGCCTGGGCGAAGAGCCGTGCAGCGGCGGCCTGCTCGACCGCGGCGCGCTGCGCGAGCGGGCCCGCGCGATGCTGGCCGACCTGGGCTTCGAGATCGACTGCGACGCCCCCGTCTCGGGCCTTTCGCGGGCCCAGCAGCAGATGGTGGAAATCGCCAAGGGCCTGCGCGGCGAGGTCTCGGTGCTGATCCTGGACGAGCCCACCGCCTCGCTCACCGACAAGGAAACGCAGCGCCTGTTCGAGCTGGTCGCGCGGCTCAAGGCGCGCGGCGTGGGCATCGTCTACATCTCGCACCGCATGCAGGAGATCACCCGGATCGCCGACCGCATCACGGTGCTGCGCGACGGCCGCCGGATCACGACGGTGGAAGCCGGCCGAACCAGCGCCGACCAGCTGATCGAGCTGATGAGCGGTCGCGCCATCGCGCAGATCTACCCGCGCATCGAGAGCGACCCCGGCGCGGTGGTGCTGCAGGTCGAGGGCCTGTGCTCGCCCAACGGCGTGCGCAACGCCAGCCTTTCGGTGCGCCGCGGCGAAGTGGTCGGGCTGGCCGGCCTCGTGGGCTGCGGCAAGTCGGAGCTGTTTCGTGCCATCTACGGGCTCGATGCGGTGAGCGAAGGCCGTGTGCTGTTCAAGGGCCAGCCGCGCACCGGCGCCAAGGTGCGGCAGCTGCTCGACGAGGGCCTGTTCTACCTCCCGCCCGATCGCAAGGGCGAGGGGCTGGTGCTCGGCTTCAGCTCGCGCGCCAACATCACGCTGCCGCTGGTGCACGGGCCGCTGCGCGGCCGCGGCGGCTGGCTGCGCAAGCGGCTCGGCCGCAGGCTGTCGAC
>NZ_MOWM01000087.1 GCF_016082275.1 Variovorax sp. E3 | reverse complement strand
CCACTGAATGGCGCTCGTTGGGCGCTGCCCCCATCCCAACCTTCCCCCGGGAGGGGAAGGAGCAAGGCAGCACAGTGCGGCCTCTACTTCTTTTCTGGCGCCGGCTCCGCATCGGTCACGAAGCCAATGCGGCTCAAGCTGCCTTGTTCGCGATACCCATCAACGCCACCACCTTGCCGTACGCCACCGTGGTGTCGGCGCGCAATTGCACCTCAGTGTCCTTGCTGTTGGCGGCCGCCTTCTCCAGGCCGGCAGCCAGTTCCTCGTCGGTCACGACGCGGTCGTTCAGGAAGACCTTGCCCGTCGCATCGACCGACACGCTCACGAACTTGGGCGTGTCGTTGGGTTGGCCGGCGTCGGTCTGTGGCAGGTCGAGCTTGATCGAGCTGGCCATCAGCGGCGCGGTGATGATGAAGATCACCAGCAGCACCAGCATCACGTCGACCAGCGGCGTCACGTTGATGTCGGACAGCGGCCGCTGCGCGCCGCCGCCCATCGCGCGCCCGCCGCCGCCGGCGCTGCTGCCCAGTGAAGTGCGACCGAAGGCCATGGTGGTGTGGCTCCCGTGCGGGTCAGACCGGCATCGGCCGCGCGGGCGGCGGCGCGGCGGGCCTGGGCGCATCGCCGAAGCTGCCCAGCAGGTCGTGCGCGAAGCCTTCGAGCTCGGCCTCGATGCGGCCGATGACGCGGCCGAACACGTTGTAGGCCAGCACGGCCGGAATGGCCACGGCCAGGCCGAAGGCCGTCATGACCAGCGCCTCGCCGACCGGCCCCGCGACCTTGTCGATGGTGAAACCGCCGGTCTGGCCCGCGATGCCCGACAGCGCGCGGTAGATGCCCCACACGGTGCCCAGCAACCCTACGAAAGGCGCGGTGGCGCCGACGGTGGCCAGCAGGATCTGTCCGGCCTGCAGGCGGCGCAGCGCGCCGTGCAGCGCGTTGCGCAGGACGCGGGTCAGGCGCTGGTTGCGGTCGACCGTGGCGCCCAACGTGCCTTCAGGCGCGCCGGCGGCCACGCCGCGAATGGCCGACACGGCCGGCGACACCAGCGTCGCGCGGTCGAAGGCCTTGAGTTTCTGCTCGGCGTCGGCCAGCGTGGACGACTGCCAGAAGGCGGCGATGCTGCGCAGCACGTCGCGCGTGCCGCCGCGCAGCAGCCAGGCCTTCCAGAGGATCACGACCCAGCTCGCGATCGACATCGCCAGCAGCAGCGCCGCCACCGAACGGCTGACGCCGTCGCCTTGGGTCAGCAGTTCGAGCACGCTCATCGGCGGTCCTTTGGGTTTTTAGCGAAGGCCCAGCACGTCGTACATGTCGAACAGGCCCGCGCGCTGTTCTGCCAGGAAGCGCACCGCGCGCAGGCTGCCCTGGGCGTAGGTGACGCGGCTCGACGACTTGTGGGTGATCTCGATGCGCTCGCCGGTGCCGGCGAACAGCACGGTGTGGTCGCCCACGATGTCGCCGCCGCGGATGGCCGAGAAGCCGATGGTCGAGGGATCGCGCTCGCCCGTGATGCCTTCGCGGGCGTACACGGCGCATTCCTTGAGGTCGCGGCCCAGCGCGTCGGCGATCACTTCGCCCATCTTGAGCGCGGTGCCCGAGGGCGCGTCGACCTTGTGGCGGTGGTGGGCTTCGATGATCTCGATGTCGTAGCCGGTCGACATGGCCTTGGCCGCCATCTCGAGCAGCTTGAGCGTGACGTTGACGCCCACGCTCATGTTGGGCGCCATCATGATGGCGATGTCCTTGGCGATCTCAGCGATCTCGGCCTTCTGCGCGTCGCTGAAGCCGGTGGTGCCGATGACGGCCTGCACGCCGAGTTCGCGGCAGACCGCGAGGTGGGCCAGCGTGCCTTCGGGGCGGGTGAAGTCGATGAGCACCTGGGCGTCCTTGAGGCCCGCGCGCAGGTCGGACACGATCGGCACGCCGCTGTTGAAGCCCAGGAAGCCGCCGGCATCGGTGCCGAGCGCGGGGCTGCCCGCGATGTCGAGCGCGCCGGCCAGGCGCAGGTCGGGCGCGTTGCGCACGGCCTCGATCAGCATATGGCCCATGCGGCCCGACGCGCCGGCGATGGCGACACGGCGCGGCGCTGCGGCCGGACCGGAAGAGGAAATGGAGGTGGATTCAGTCACGCGGATTCAGTCTTCGATATGGCCAATGGCATGCATGGACACGGGACGGACGCCGCCTGACTCGGCGGGCGCCGCCCGCTGTGCGCGCTCAGCGCGTGGCTTCGAGCGGGGGGTAGGCGGCCGGCAGCGGCGGCAGGCTGGCCGACGGCGACTTGGCCGCGGCATCGGCCTTGTCGTCCTTGGCGGGCGCGAATTTCTTGAGCTCTTCCTCGGACGCCTCGAGCGTGGGCACCTTGCCCGATTTCTTGCGGGTGTCGAGCGTGGCGACGAAGTCTTCCTCGCTCGGCATCTCGTCGCCTTCGAAACGGTCCATCAGTTCGCCGTTGAAGAACACCGTGAGGTGGCGTTCCTGCGGGTCCACGCCCTGACGGCGGATGGTGAAGACGTAGTCCCAGCGGTTGGAATGGAAGACGTCGGTCAGCAGCGAAGTGCCGAGGATTTCACGCACCTGCTGGCGGGACATGCCGGGCTTGAGCGCCGCGACCTGTTCCTTCGACACGAAATTGCCCTGCACCACTTCGACTTTGTAAGGGGTGACGGCCGACAGGGCGCCACGCGTGCGCTCAGTGAAACCGCTGCAGGCACCGAGGCCGAGCGTCGCGGCAATGGCGGCGACCAGCAGCCACGGACGGCGTTGGAGAATGGCAGGCATGGGAGGAAAGGGGGTAGCGATATGATCGGCCATTGTAGCGGCTGCCCTTTCCAGGGCCTTTGCCGCAGCCCAGGGCGCAGGAACCAACATGGCCAACATCGACGAACTCAAGAATACCGGCCTCAAGGCCACATTGCCACGCCTGAAGATCCTCGAGATCTTCCAGACCGGCAGCCAGCGGCACATGACCGCCGAAGACGTGTTTCGCGTGCTTTTGAACGAGCATTCGGACATCGGCCTGGCCACCGTGTACCGGGTGCTGACCCAGTTCGAGCAGGCCGGCATCCTGGAGCGCAGCCACTTCGAAAGCGGCAAGGCCGTCTACGAGCTGAACGAAGGCACGCACCACGACCACCTGATCTGCACCTCGTGCGGCAAGGTCGAGGAGTTCTACGACGCCGAGATCGAGCGCCGCCAGCAGATGATCGCCAAGGACAAGGGCTGGATCCTGCAGGACCACGCCATGTCGCTGTACGGTCTTTGCGGGGATTGCGCCAAGAAGCGCTGAGCCGGCCAGGAACACCGTCAAAAAGGGGGCGCGAGCCCCCTTTTGCATTCAGTCCCCGTCGCGGGAGTTTTCCATCGCCTTGTGGTGGCGCGCCACGAAATCGGCGTACGTGTCGATGCCCCGCAACTGCAGGATCGAATTGCGCACCGCCGCCTCGACCAGCACGGCGATGTTTCGCCCCGCCACCACCTGGATGATGACCTTGCGCACCGGAATGCCCAGCACGTCCTGCGTGAGCGGCGCCGAGGGCATGCGCTCGTAGTCGCGCTCGAAGCTGTCGCGCCGCACCAGGTGCACGATGAGCTTCAGCCGCATCTTCCGGCGCACCGCCGTCTCGCCGAAGATCGCGCGGATGTCCAGCAGGCCGATGCCGCGCACTTCGAGCAGGTTCAGCAGCAGGTCGGGGCAGCGCCCCTCGATGGTGTTCTGGTTGATGCGGTACAGGTCGACCGCGTCGTCGGCCACGAGCCCGTTGCCGCGCGAGATCAGCTCCAGGCCCAGCTCGCTCTTGCCCAGGCCCGACTCGCCCGTGATCATCACGCCCATGCCCAGGATGTCCATGAACACGCCGTGCATCGAAGTGCGCTCGGCGAAGTGCTTGGACAGGTAGGCGCGCAGCAGGTCGATCACGAAGGCCGACGACTCGCGCGTGGCAAACAGCGGCAGCTGGGCGCGCTCGCAGATCGACAGCAGCTCGTCGGGCGCGGCCTGGCCGTCGGCCAGCACCAGCATCGGCGGCTCCAGCGTGACGATGCGGGCGATGCGCCGGGCGCAGTCTTCGAGGCTGCCGCGCGTCAGGTAGGCCACCTCGCGGGCGCCCAGGATCTGCACGCGGTACGGGTGGATGTAGTTGAGATAACCGACCAGGTCGGCCGCCGACTGCGCGCGGCTGATGACTTCGGGGTCGAACTGGCGCTCTGACGCACCGAGCCCGGCGAGCCATTCCCAGCGGAGCGACCCGCGGAACTCCTCGAACATGGCATCGGCGCTGATGACGGTCGGCTTCATGCGTTCAGGCGCGGCGCACGGACGCCGGCATTGCGTTGGAGTAACGGAAAGAAGAGCCGCGCAGCTTATCAGCAGCCGCGCGTGCCGACGCATGCGCTCAGGCGACTTGCGTGGACTGCCAGCCGGCAATGAGGCCGTGCAGGGCGGCGGCGTCGGTGCTGGACTTGATCTGTTCGCGCAGGCTGGCGTCGCTCAGCAGCTCGGCGATTTCGGAGAGGATTTCGAGGTGCTTCTGCGTGGCCGCTTCGGGCACCAGCAGGAAGATCAGCAGCGCGACGGGTTGCTCGTCGGGGGCGTCGAAACCGATCGGGTTGGCCAGCTGGAACACGGCGGCCATTGGCGCCTTCAGGCCCTTGATGCGGCCATGCGGAATGGCGACACCGTGGCCCAGACCGGTGGAGCCCAGGCGCTCGCGCGCAAACAGGCTGTCGGTAATCAGGGCGCGTCCCAGACCGTGAAGGCTTTCGAACAGCAGACCTGCTTCTTCGAAAGCACGTTTCTTGCTAGTAGCGTCAACGCTCACAAGCACTTGAGCGGGCGGCAGGATGGACGCGAGGCGATTCATGGTGGGTGCAGAGCGGGGGCGATTATGCACCCGCTTGGTAAAAACCCCCAGTCCCCCTCATTACTTTCTGTCTACATGTTGCCCAGAGGCCTCGCCCACCCTCTGGGGGCTTGCAATGCCCTACTGCCACAGTCGGAAAACAAAAAGCCGCCCGAAGGCGGCTTGTGGTGCGAGCCGGGGCTCGGGGTTCACATCAGGCGCTTGGGCGCCGCGTGATGGTGGTCCTGCAGGCGGTCCTTGTGGCGCACCACCTGGCGGTCGAGCTTGTCGACCAGTTCATCGACCGCAGCGTAGAGATCAGCGTGGCTCGACTCCGCGAACATGTCATTGCCCTTGACGTGGATGTTGCATTCCGCCCTTTGGCGGCGTTCCTTTTCCTTCTGCTTTTCCACCGTGAGGATCACCTTGACATCGACCACCTGGTCGAAATGTCGCGTGATCCGGTCCAGCTTGCTCGTGACGTAGGTGCGCAAGGCAGGTGTGACGTCGAGGTGATGACCGCTGATCGTCAAATTCATGAATGACCTCCTGGAATTGACGGTTGGGGAAATGACCGCGCTCCCGAATGAAGCGTGGCCGGCGAAAACAGATGCAGGGGGAAGCGGGGGAAAGAAAGAGGGGGCTGAGAGAAGAAGAGAAGAAAGAAGGGGCGGTCAATTCACTATGCCCAAGCTGTCACGGTATTGCAATACCTGGGTTGCCCCAGGGTGCGGCGGCTTCGCGCGCCCCTCGTTGCACGCTCGCGAATCGATAGCAGCTCGCGCACGCGGCGCAGGCGCTGCGGCGTTTTGAACAGAAGTGTTTCAGCAGGAAAGACCCTGAGACCCTGCGACGGGCAGGGCCAGCCGGAACGCTCAGCGCCAGGCCGCGCGCATGCGGTTGCGCAGGTCGATCACGGCGCTGGGCGGCGGCACCGCCGGCGGGCGCTCGGGCGGTGGCGGCCAGGTCTGCTGCTCGAAGCCCGCGAGGTCGGCCTCGCCGATGAAGCGCGTACGGTTGGCGTACAGGTGCCGGTCGCCGCGCACCGCCTGCTGCGTGATGTAGAAGCGCTGCGGCACCAGCAGGTGCAGGTGGTCGCGCGCGCGGGTCATGGCCACGTAGAGCAGCCGGCGCTCTTCTTCGAGCTCGTGCGCGCCCTGCGCCACGTCGGCCGGCAGGCAGCCGTCGACCACGTTGAGCACGTGCACCGAGTTCCACTCCTGCCCCTTTGCCGAGTGGATGGTCGAGAGGATCAGGTAGTCCTCGTCGAGCAGCGGCGGGCCCGGGCGGTCGCTGGTGGCTTCGGGCGGGTCGAGCGTGAGTTCCGTAAGGAAGCGTTCGCGCGAGCCATAGCCGGCGGCCAGCCGCGCGAGCTGTTCGACGTCGGCGCGCCGCACGCCGGAGGTGTCTTCGTACAGCCGCTCCAGATGCGGCTGGTACCAGTCCATCGCCAGCTCCACGTCGGCGGGCCATGCGAGCGAAGGCGAGCGCAGCGCCTCGTAGGCCTTGGCGAAGTCGGTCCACTGCGTGCGCGCCGAAGCAGGCGGCACGAAGTCGCGCACCGCCGCCACCGGGTCGGCTGCCTGGTCCATCGCATCGAGCAGCCGCGTGCCCGTGACGGGCCCGATGCCCGGGATCAGCTGCGTCACGCGGAACCCCGCCATGCGCCCGCGCGGGTTCTGCGCGAAACGCAGCACCGCGAGCAGGTCCTTCACATGCGAGGCTTCCAGGAACTTGAGGCCGCCGAATTTCACGAACGGGATGTTGCGCCGTGCCAGCTCGAGTTCAAGCGCCGCGCTGTGCGTCGAGGTGCGGAACAGCACCGCCTGCGACTTCAGCGCCAGCCCGCCTTCGCGGTGCGCCAGCACCTTGTCGGCCACCCAGCGCGCCTGCCCCGCCTCGTCGGGCACGAGCACCAGCAGCGGCTTGCCGGCCGAGGGCTTGTCGGTCCACAGCGTCTTGGCGTGCCGCTCGGCGGCCTGCGCGATGACGCGGTTCGACACATCGAGGATCGGCTGCGTCGAGCGGTAGTTGCGCTCCAGCGTGACCACGCGCGCTTCCTGCGTGAACTGCGACGGAAAGTCGAGGATGTTGCGCACCGTGGCGCCACGAAACGAGTAGATCGACTGCGCGTCGTCCCCCACCACCGTCACGCCGCGTCCGTCGGGCTTGAGCGCCAGCAGGATCGACGCCTGCAGCAGGTTGGTGTCCTGGTACTCGTCGACCAGCACATGGTCGAAGCGCGCGCCCACGTGCGCCGCCAGCGCGGGCTCGGCGACCATGCCGGCCCAGTAGAGCAGCAGGTCGTCGTAGTCGAGCACGTTCTGCTGCTGCTTGGCCTCGACGTACGCGCCGAACAGCTTCTTGAGCTCGGCCTCCCATTCGGCGCACCAGGGGAAGGACTCCTTCAGCACCTCGCCCAACGGTGCGCGCGTGTTCACGCAACGCGAGTAGATCGACAGGCAGGTGCCCTTGCGCGGAAAGCGGTTGACCGTGGCGGACAGCCCCAGCTCGTGGCGCGCCAGCCCCATCAGGTCTTCGGCGTCGCCCCGGTCGTGGATGGTGAAGTTTTCGTCGAGCCCGATCTGCGGGGCGTACTCGCGCAGCAGCCGCGCGCCGATGCCGTGGAAAGTGCCGGCCCACGGCAGCGACGGCGGCGCTTCCGTATTGAGGCCCAGCACCTTCGTCAGCACCTGGCCCGCGCGGCGCCCCATTTCCTGCGCGGCGCGGCGCGAGAAGGTCAGCAGCAGCAGGCGCTGCGGATCGACGCCGCCGGCAATGAGGTGCGCCACGCGGTGCGCCAGCGTGCTGGTCTTGCCCGACCCGGCCCCGGCAATGACCAGCAGCGGCCGCTCGTCGGCCTGCGCGCCGGCTTCCAGGGCCGCGCCCACCCCGTGCTCCACCGCCGCGCGCTGCGCCTCGTTGAGCGAGGCCAGCGCGGCCGCCAAGCGCTCGGCCTGGGTCTTCGGGGCAGCGGAAAGAACGGGGTGCGCAGCGGTCTGCATGGGCATGACTTTACTGTATGCCCGTCCAGTCCCGCCGCCTTGCCGTCATGTGGCCGGTGACATAATCGCGCCTCGCTGCAACCGGAGATTCTTCCCAATGGAAACCGCCCCGTCTCGGCAGCTTTCAACTCCCTTTCAGACGGCTTGAACTGACCGCTCGCGCCGGGCTCGGGAATTGAAAGCGCCCCTCCCTCGCCCATCGTCCAGTCATCCCCGGGAGTGAGCCAATGCTCAACATCTTTACGCTCGCCAACGGCCGCCTCGTCCAGGAAGAGATCGAGGCGCTCGAAGAGCTCTCCAAGTTCCAGCCGATCTGGGTCGACCTCGAATCGCCCACGCTCGAAGAAAAGCGCTGGATCAAGCAGTACTACGGCCTCTCGATTCCCGAAGACGCGATGGACGAGGACATCGAGGAATCCGCGCGCTTCTACGAGGAAGACAACGGCGAACTGCACATCCGCTCCGACTTTTTGATCGACGACGACGAAGACCCGCGCACCGTGCGCGTGGCCTTCATCCTCAACCAGCACAACACCGACCTGCGCAGCAAGGGCGTGCTGTTCTCGATCCACGACGAGGACGTGCCCGTGTTCCGCCTGCTGCGCATGCGCGCGCGCCGTGCGCCGGGGCTGATCGAGGACGCCAAGGAAGTCATGCTCAAGCTGTTCGACGCCGACGCCGAGTACTCGGCCGACACGCTGGAGAACATCTACGACGAGCTCGAAGTGGCCGGCAAGAAGGTGCTGTCGGGCAACGTCAGCGACGAGCTGGCCGGCGAGGTGCTGGGCGCCATCGCGCGGCAGGAAGACTTGAACGGCCGCATCCGCCGCAACGTGATGGACACGCGCCGCGCCGTGAGCTTCATGATGCGCAGCAAGATGCTCAACGCAGAGCAGTTCGAAGAGGCGCGGCAAATCTTGCGCGACATCGAGTCGCTGGACAACCACACGGCCTTCCTGTTCGACAAGATCAACTTCCTGATGGATGCGACCGTCGGTTTCATCAACATCAACCAGAACAAGACCATCAAGATCTTCTCGGTGGCCAGCGTCGCGCTGCTGCCGCCCACGCTGATCGCGAGCATCTACGGCATGAACTTCAAGTTCATGCCCGAGCTCGACTGGGCCATGGGCTACCCCTATGCCATCGTGCTGATGGCGGCCAGCGCGCTGGTGCCGATGTGGTACTTCCGCCGGCGCGGCTGGCTCAAGTAGTTCGATACCCGGGCCTGGGCCCCGGTGCTAGAGTGGCCGTCAGCCAGGCGCTGACCGGAGAGCCACAGTGCGCAGACTTCGCTTCCTCACCAACCGCCACCGCGCGCCGTCGACCAACACCGCGCTGGGGCTGCTGCTGGCCTTCAATGCCGGCGCGGTCAACGCGGGCGGGTTCCTCGTGCTGCACATGTACACCTCGCACATGACCGGCTTCGCGTCGCAACTCGCGGACGGCATGGTGCTGGGCAACGTCACGCTGCTGCTGAATGCGCTGGGCGCGATCCTGGCGTTCCTGACCGGCGCCGCGGTCTGCGCCATGCTCGTGAACTGGGGGCGGCAGCACCGCATGCACGGCGTCTATGCCCTGCCGCTGGTGCTCGAGGCCGCGTTGATGTTTCCGTTCGGACTCATGGGCGCCATCACGCTGACATGGCCCACGCCGTTCGCGGTGCCGCTCACGGTGCTGCTGCTGTCCTTCATCATGGGCCTGCAGAACGCGGTGGCCTCGAAGACCTCGGGCGGCAGCATCCGCACCACCCACATGACCGGCAACATCACCGACATGGGCATCGAGATCGGCAAGATGCTCTACTGGAACGGCCGCGCCAAGCCCGCCACGCCGGCGGTGCGCCACGACCGCGCCCGCATGCGCCGCGCGGGCGCCTGATCGGCATGTTCGTGCTCGGCGGTGCGGCGGGGGCACTCGGCTTCAAGTACGTGGGCTTCGTCTGCGTGGTGCCGCTGGCGGCGCTGCTGCTCGCGCTGTCGATACCGCCGCTGCTGCGCGACATTCCGCGCCGCCGCGCGTCTTCCATCAGTTGACGGCCGGCAGCCCGGCCAGCCACGCGCCGATCAGCGCGAGGCTGTAGCGGCTCGCGACCACGGCGACGAAGCACGCGAAGTCGCCATGCGCCGCGTCGTCGGCGCGATCGGAAATCGTGCGCATCGCGGCGAAGGGCACGCCGTAGTCGTGGCACACCTGCGCCACCGATGCGCCTTCCATCTCGACCGCGAGCGCATCGGGCAACTCGTGTTGAAGCGCGATGCTTTCGGCGGTGGTCGAAACGAAGCGGTCGCCGCTGATCAGCAAGCCGCGATGCAGCTTCGGCGCTTGAAGGCCGAACTCGTCGACGCCCTCCTGCCCGATCAACGCCACCGGGTCGCGCAGCACATCGGCGACGACGGCCGACAGCGCGTTGCCGATGTCCGGGTCCGCGGCAAAGCGCGACAGTCCCATCAACGGAATCTCGTGCTTCGGGAAAAGCGGCGACGCGTCCATGTCGTGCTGCAGCAGCTCGGTCGCCACCACCACGTCGCCCACGTTCACGCCCGGCGCCAGGCCGCCTGCGACACCGGTGAACACGATGGCCCGCGCGCCGAAGCGCTCGAGCAGCACCGTGGCCGTGATTGCCGCCGCCACCTTGCCGATGCGCGACAGCACCGCCACCACCGGCTGGCCGTGCAGGTGCCCCACCCAGAAGTCGCGCCCCGCGACGCGCACGCGCTGCTCGTCGGGCATTTGCGCGAGCAGCGCACTCAGTTCCTCGCGCATGGCCGCAACGATGGCGATAGGCCCGGAGGGCAACACGACAGAACTCAAAACAGGACTCTCTCTATTCCAGAAACACCGCGGAACCGGCTTTGCCGGACCGCGTGTGTTGTCCCCAGCCTTGGGGGTTTATTTCATGTCCACGCCGTAGAAGGTGTGGCGGCCGAACGGGCTCAACTTGAAGTCTACGACCTCCTTGCGCACCGGCTTCAGCTGCACCGCATGCGCGATGGTGAACCACGGCGCCTGCTCCTTGAAGATGACCTGCGCCTTCTTGTACAGCGCGTCGCGGTCGGCCTGCTTGACCGTGCTCTTGGCCTTCACCACCAGGTCTTCATACGGCTGGTAGCAGAACTTCGAGATGTTGCTGCCGCTGGCCGACTTGGCCGACGCGCAGCCCAGCAGCGTGTACATGAAGTTGTCCGGGTCGCCGTTGTCGCCGGTCCAGCCCAACATGCCCATCTGGTGTTCGCCGGCCTGCAGGCGCTTGCGGTACTCGCCCCACTCGAAGCTCTTGATCTCGGCCTTCACGTTGATCTTGGCCAGGTCGGCCTGCATCAGCTCGGCGATGCGCTTGGCGTTCGGGTTGTACGGGCGCTGCACCGGCATGGCCCACAGGTCGGTCGAGAAGCCGTCGGGGAAGCCGGCCTGCGCCAGCAGCTTCTTCGCGGCTTCGGGGTCGTACGGGTCGTCCTTGACGGCGTCGTTGTAGGACCACATGGTCGGCGGAATCGGGTTCTTCGCGGCCACGCCGGTCGACAGGTACACGCCGTCGATGATGGCCTTCTTGTTGATCGCCATGTTGATGGCCTTGCGCACGCGCACGTCGTCGAAGGGCTTCTTCGTGGTGTTGTACGAGAGGTAGCCCACGTTCAGGCCGGGCTGCTCCAGCAGTTGCACGTTCGGGTCCTTGCGGATGGCATCGAGGTCGGCCGGGTTCGGGTACGGCATGACGTGGCACTCGCCCTTTTGCAGCTTGGCCCAGCGCACCGACGCGTCGGGCGTGATCGCGAACACCAGGTCGTCGATCTTGGCCTTGCCGCCCCAGTACTGCGGGAAGGCCTTGAAGCGGATGATCGCGTCCTTCTGGTACTGCACGAGGTAGAACGGCCCGGTGCCGATCGGGTCCTGGTCGACCTTCTCGGGCGTGCCGGCCTTCAGCATGGCAATGGCGTATTCCTTCGACTGGATGCCCGCGTACTGCATCGCCAGGTTCGCCAGGAATGGCGCCTCGGCCTGGTTGAGCGTGATCTTCACCGTGTAGTCATCGACGCGGTCCACCGACTTGAGCAGCTTGGGCATGCCCATGTCGTTGAAGTACGAGTGGTTCTGGCTCGTCACCTTGAAGAAGGGGTCGGTCTCCTTCCACTGCCGATCGATCATGAAGATGAAGTCGTCGGCGTGAAGTCGCGCGTGGGCTTGAAGCTCTTGCTCGTGGTGTGCCACTTCACGCCCTTGCGCAGGTGGAAGGTGTAGACCGTGCCGTCGGCGGAGATGTCCCACTTCTCGGCCAGCCCGGGCACGACCTTGGTGCCGCCGCGCTCGAACTCGACGATGGTGTTGTAGACCTGCGTGGTCACGTCGAACGAGGTGCCGGTGGTGTTCATCCCCGGATAGAAATTCTCGGGGCTGCCTTCCGAGCAATACACCAGCGTCTTGGCGGACACGGCGCCGCAGGCCAGGGTAAGGGCCGCAAGCGCTGTCGGTGCCAGGAGCGCCAGGCTTCGTGAGCGGCGCGAAACGGTGGGCTGGGTCTTCATGTGGACTCCTTGAGACACGGTTGAAAAAACGGGGAGACGGGCGAACACTAGGGGTTCGGCGCCATCGCGGTGGCGATAGCGGCCGAAGGAACATCGGCGCGCACCAGCGGCGCGCCGTCGAGAAACTGCTCCGAGAAGTGGCAAGCCACCAGGCGCTCGTCGAGCATGCGCGGCAGCGGCCGCTCTTCGCGGCAACGCGGCGCCACATGCGGGCAGCGCGTGCTGAACACGCAGCCCGAAGGCGGGTTCAGCGGCGACGGCAGCTCGCCCTTGAGCACGATGCGCTGGCTGCTGAGCCCCGGCGTCGACGCCAGCAGTGCCTGCGTGTACGGGTGCAGCGGCCGCGCGAAGATGCGCGACTTGGGGCCTTGCTCCACCGCGTGGCCGAGGTACATCACGAGCACGTCATGCGCGATGTGGCGCACCACGCCCAGGTCGTGCGAAATGAAGAGGTACGCCAGCCCCAGCTCGGCCTGCAGGTCGGCCAGCAGGTTCAGCACCTGCGCCTGGATCGATACGTCGAGCGCCGACACCGGCTCGTCGGCCACCAGCAGGCGCGGGTTCAGCATCAGCGCGCGCGCGATGGCGATGCGCTGGCGCTGGCCGCCCGAGAACATGTGCGGATAGCGGTTGGCGTACTCGGGCCGCAGGCCCACGCGCGCGAGCATGTCGCGCGCTTGGTGGCGCGCTCCGCCTTGCCCATGGTGGTGTTGATGGCCAGCGGGTCTTCGAGCACCGTCGAAATCTTCTTGCGCGGGTTCAGCGAGCCGTAGGGGTTCTGGAACACCAGCTGCACGGCCTGCCGCAGCTCGCGCTTGCGCTCGGGCGGCGGGTTCACCGCGTCGGCGCCGACCAGCGTGAGCTGTCCCTGCGTGGGCTTCTCGATCAACGCGACCATGCGTGCCAGCGTCGACTTGCCGCAGCCCGATTCGCCGACCACGGCCAGCGTGCGCCCGCGTTCGATGCGAAACGAGATGTCGCCCACCGCGCGCAAGTGCGACGGCGCGCGGAACAACCCACGGCGGATGTCGTAGGTGCGCTGGAGGTTGCGCGCCTCCACGACCACTTCGGACGATTCGGACGATGCCTCGCTCATGCCTGCACCTCGGCCACGCGATACCTCGGCGGATCGCTTTCGATGGCCGCCTTGCGCCCCGGCTCGCCGAGCGGAAAGTGGCAGCGCACCTCCGCGCCCTGCGACTCGCGCAGCGCGGGCCGCACACGGCAGGCGCGCTCGGTGACGTAGCCGCAGCGCGGCGCGAACAGGCAGCCCTCCGGCCGGTCGTGCACGCCGGGCACCACGCCGCTGATAGTGGCGAGCCGGCCCTCGGGCGCGGCACGCTCGGGCAGCGCCGCGAGCAGCGCCTCGGTGTACGGATGCTGCGGCGACGCGAAGAGCCGGTCGACGCGCTGGTGCTCCATCACCTGCCCCGCGTACATCACGGCAATGCGCTGCGCCATCTCGCTGACCACGCCCATGTTGTGCGTGATGAGCACCAGCGCCATGCCGCGCTCCTTCTGCAGGTCCCGCAGCAGGTCGAGGATCTGCGCCTGGATGGTGACGTCGAGCGCGGTGGTCGGCTCGTCGGCAATCAGCAGGCGCGGGTTGCAGGCAATGGCCATCGCGATCATCACGCGCTGGTTCATGCCGCCCGAGAGCTGGTGCGGATAGCTGCCCAGGCGCGACGACGCGGCGGGAATGCCCACCTGCTCGAGCAGTTCGGTCGCGCGCTTCTTCGCCTCGCGCCTGTCGAGCTTCAGGTGCAGCCGCAGTGTCTCCATCAGCTGGAAGCCGATGGTGAAGCAGGGGTTCAGGCTGGTGGTCGGCTCCTGGAAGATCATCGCGACCTCCTTGCCGACCAGCGCGCGGCGCGCCTTGTCGGAGATGCCCAGCAGCTCCTTGCCCGCGAAGCGCATGTGCTCCGCGCGCACGCGGCCCGGAAAGCCGACGAGGCCCATCAGCGCCATCATCGTGACGCTCTTGCCCGAGCCCGATTCGCCGACGATGCCGAGCACCTCGCCTTCTTCGAGCGTGAGGCTCACGCCATCGACCGCATGCAGCACGCCGCCCTGCGTGGGGAACTCGACGTGCAGGTCTTTGATTTCAAGCAAAGGCATTTCTTTCGCTCCCTTGCTTCAGCGTTTGAGCTTGGGGTCGAGTGCGTCTCGCAGCCCGTCGCCCAGAAGATTGAAGGCCAGCACGGCCATGAGGATCGCCAGCCCCGGAAAGGTGACGACCCACCAGGCGCGCAGCACGAACTCGCGCGCGTCGGCCAGCATCGTTCCCCATTCGGGCGACGGCGGCTGCGCGCCGAGGCCGAGAAAGCCGAGTGCCGCCGCGTCGAGGATGGCGGTCGAGATGCCGAGCGAGGCCTGCACGATCAGCGGCGCGGCGCAGTTGGGCAGCACTTCGCGGAACATCAGGCGCAGCGTGCCGGCGCCGCTCACGCGCGCGGCCGTGACGTAGTCGCGCGAGACCTCGGCAATGACGGCGGCGCGCGTGATGCGCACGTAGTGCGGCAGCACCACGATGGCCACCGCGAGCATCGCGTTGACCAGCCCCGGCCCGAGAATGGCCACGATCACGATGGCCAGCAGCAGGCTCGGCAGCGTGAGCACGATGTCCATGAGCCGCATGATCGCGATCTCGAGCACGCCGCGAAAGAAGCCCGCGATGAGCCCGAGCACCACGCCCACGACCACCGACAGCGCCACCACCGCGACACCGATCGACAGCGACAGCCGCGCGCCGTACATGAGCCGCGAAAGAATGTCGCGCCCGATCGCATCGGTGCCCAGCAGGTAGCTCATGGAGCCGCCCTGCTGCCACGCGGGCGGCTGCAGGAAGACCGCGCTGTTGGTCTCGTTCGGCGCGTGCGGCGCGATCCACGGCGCGAACAGCGCGACCAGCAGCAGCACCACGATGGTCGCGAGCCCGATGACGGCGCCGCGATTGGCCGAGAAGGCCGTCCAGAACTCGCGCCAGGGGCCGGGGGGTGCGGGGCTCTTCGCGCCGCTGTTTGAAAGGGTGGGTGTGGTCGTCGCCATGCGTTCAGTCAGCGTCGGATGCGGGGATTGATGACGCCGTAGGCAACATCCACGAGCAGGTTGACCAGCATCACGATGGCGCCGAGCAGCAGCATGCCGCCCTGCAGCACCGGGTAGTCGCGCCGGCCGATGGCCTCGATGAGCCACTTGCCGACACCGGGCCAGGAGAAGATCGTCTCGGTAAGGATGGCGCCGGTGAACAGCACGCCCACCTGCAGCCCGATGACGGTCACCACCGGGATCAGCGCATTGCGCAGCGCATGCAGCCCGACGATGCGAAAGCGCGAAAGGCCCTTGGCGCGCGCGGTGCGGATGTAGTCCTCGCCGAGCACTTCGAGCATGGCCGAGCGCGTCATGCGCGCGATCACCGCGAGCGGCACGGTGCCGAGCACCACGGCCGGAAGAATCAGGTGGTGCAGCGCCGACCAGAAGGCGCCCGTGTCACCGGCACGCAGCGCGTCGATCAAGAGGAAGCCGGTCTCGGGCTCGATGTAGTACTGCACCGCGATGCGCCCCGACACGGGTGTCCACCCGAGCTGCACCGAGAAGAAAAGAATGAGCAGCAACCCCCACCAGAAAATGGGCATCGAGTAGCCGGTGAGCGACGTCGCCATCACACCGTGGTCGAAGATGGAGTTGCGCCGCACCGCCGCGAGGATGCCGGCCGGCAGGCCGAGCAGCAGCGCGAAAAGAATCGCGCAGACCGCGAGCTCGACGGTGGCGGGAAAGAGCGCGAGGAACTCGCTCATCACCGTGTCCTGCGTGATGAGCGACTTGCCCAGATCGCCGTGCAGCACGCGGCCGATGTAGATGCCGTACTGCACGATCACCGGCTTGTCGAAGCCGTAGGCGGTGCGCAGTTCGGCATGGCGCGCGGGGTCGATCCCGCGCTCGCCGGCCATGGTTTCGATGGGGTCACCCGGCACGAGCCGGATGAGGAAAAAAGCCAGCAGCGTCATGCCGATGAAGGTCGGCAGGAGCAGGCTTATGCGAGTGAAAATGAATCTGAACATCGACCCGCGAATATGCAAGATCGATGCCGTGGCCTACCCGGGCCGAACCCTTATTTTTTAACGTCTCTTAACTCTCGGCGCAGGATCTTGCCGACCGGTGTCTTCGGCATGTCCGTACGAAACTCTACGATTCGCGGTTGCTTGTAACCCGTAAGGTTTGCTCTGCAATATTCGCGCACCTGCGCTTCGGTGAGCGACGGATCTTTCTTCACGATCACGAGCTTCACGGCCTCGCCGGTCTTCTCGTCGGGCACGCCGACGGCCGCGCATTCGAGCACGCCCGGAATCATCGCGACCACGTCTTCGACTTCGTTCGGGTACACGTTGAAACCCGACACCAGGATCATGTCCTTCTTGCGGTCGACCACTTTGAAGTAGCCGCGCTCGTCGACCACGCCGATGTCGCCGCTCTTGAAGTAGCCGTCGGGCGTCATGACCTTGGCGGTCTCGTCGGGGCGTTGCCAGTAGCCGGCCATCACCTGCGGGCCCTTGATGGCGATTTCGCCGCGCTCGCCGGTGGGCACCTCGTTGCCTTCGTCGTCGAGCAGCTTGAGCCAGGTGCTCGGCAACGGCAGGCCGATGGTGCCGGTGTAGGCCTTGCTGTCGGTCGGATTGCAGGTGGTCGACGGCGAGGTCTCCGACAGGCCGTAGCCTTCGCAGATCGGGCAGCCGGTTTTCTCGAGCCAGAGCTTCGCGACCGCGGCCTGCACGGCCATGCCGCCGCCCACCGAGATCTTGAGGTTCTTCCAGTTGACGGTGTTGAAGTCGGGGTGGTTCGCCAGCCCGTTGAACAGCGTATTGACGGCCGGGAAGCTGTGGATGGTGTGCTTCGACAGTTCCTTCAGCACGCCCGGAATGTCGCGCGGATTCGGGATCAGGATCAGCTTGCCGCCCGTGCGCATGTTCAGCATCATGCCGACCGTGAACGCGAAGATGTGATAAAGCGGCAGCGCGCACACGCTGGTGGGCTGCTCGTTGGCCGGCACCTTGCCCATGGCCGGCAGGTTCCAGGCCTCGGACTGCAGCACGTTGGCGATCACGTTGCGATGCAGCAGCACCGCGCCCTTGGACACGCCGGTGGTGCCGCCGGTGTACTGCAGCACGGCCACGTCGTCAGGGCCGATGGCCACGGGCTTGACCGCGCCGCTGGCGCCCTTGTCGAGCGCGTCGTTGAAGCGCACCGCGCCGGGCAGGCTGAAGTGCGGCACCAGCTTCTTGACGTTGCGCACCACGTAGTTGACCAGCGCGCCCTTCAGGAAGCCCAGGCGATCGCCCATGGAGGCCAGCACGATGTGCTTGATCGGCGTGGCCGCGATGCACTGCTGCAGCGTGGTGCCGAAGTTCTCCATGATGATGATCGCCTTGCGCCCGAGTCCTTGAGCTGGTGCTCGAGTTCGCGCGGCGTGTACAGCGGGTTCACGTTGACCAGGATCAGGCCGGCGCGAAGAATGGCCGCGACCGCGATCGGGTACTGCGGGCAGTTGGGCATCATGGCCGCGACGCGGTCGCCCTTGACCAGGCCCAGGCCCTGCAGGTAGGCCGCGAAGGACTTGCTCTGCCGGTCGGTCTCGCCGTAGCTGATGTCCTTGCCCATGAAGCTGTAGGCCGTGCGGTCGGCGTACTTCTTGAAGCTCTCTTCCATGAGCGCGACCAGCGACGGGTACTGCGAGGCATCGATATCGGCGGGCACGCTCTGCGGGTAGCTGCTGAGCCAGGGACGATCGGTCATTGGTTTTGTCTCCTCCGGGAGTCGGAATGTTGAAAACGAAAACGGCGCACGAAGTGGCGCCGCGAGGAACTCGCCCGCCGAGCGGGCACGGACCTTCGGCCTATTCGATGGCCTTGCCCATATCTTCCACTACTTTTTGGCATCGCCAAAGACCATCATGGTCTTGTCCATGTAGAACAACTCGTTGTCCAGGCCCGCGTAGCCCGCGGCCATGGAGCGCTTGTTCACGATCACGGTCTTGGCCTTGTAGGCTTCCAGAATGGGCATGCCGTAGATCGGGCTGCCCTTGGTGTGCGCGGCCGGGTTCACCACGTCGTTGGCGCCCAGGATGATCGCCACGTCGGCCTGGCCGAACTCGCCGTTGATGTCTTCCATCTCGAACACCTGGTCGTAGGGCACCTCGGCCTCGGCCAGCAGCACGTTCATGTGGCCGGGCATGCGCCCCGCCACCGGGTGGATGGCGTACTTCACGGTGATGCCCTTGTCGGTGAGCTTCTGCGCGAGCTCCTTGACCGCGTGCTGCGCGCGCGCCACCGCCAGGCCGTAGCCCGGCACGATGACCACGGTCTCGGCATTGCCGAGCACGAAGGCCGCGTCGTCGGCACTGCCGGTCTTCACGGGGCGCTGCTCCTTGGCGCCGCCGGTGGCCGTGGCCGCCTCGCCGCCGAAGCCGCCCAGGATCACGTTGAAGAACGAGCGGTTCATGGCCTTGCACATGATGTAGCTCAGGATCGCGCCCGACGAGCCCACCAGCGAACCGGCCACGATCAGCATCGCGTTGTTCAGGCTGAAGCCGATGCCCGCCGCCGCCCAGCCCGAGTAGCTGTTGAGCATCGACACCACCACCGGCATGTCGGCCCCGCCGATCGGGATGATGATGAGCACGCCCATCACGAAGGCCAGCGCCAGCATCGCGAAGAACGCCGTCCAGCTCTCGGTGGCCACGAACAGCAGGCCCAGCGCGATGGTCAGCAGGCCCAGCACCAGGTTCAGCATGTGCTGGCCCTTGAACTGCACCGGCGCGCCCTGGAACAGGCGGAACTTGTACTTGCCCGAGAGCTTGCCGAAGGCGATGACCGAGCCGCTGAAGGTGATCGCGCCGATGGCCGCGCCCAGGAACAGTTCGAGCCGGTTGCCGTAGGGAATGGCGTAGCGCACGAAGCCGTCGAGCACCACGGCGCCGTCGGGCGTTACCGCGCCGATGAGCGCGGCCGCCGGCGCGGCGGTGATGCCGAAGGCCCAGGGCTCGGCCACGGCAGCCACGCCGATGAACACCGCCGCCAGGCCGATCATGCTGTGCATGAACGCCACCAGCTCGGGCATCTTGGTCATCTCGACCTTGTTGGCCATGAAGGCGCCCAGGCCGCCGCCGACGACCACGGCCGCCAGCACGTAGCCGATGCCCGCGCCGAAGTCGACGTTCAGCGAACGCGCCTGCCCGTGGATCAGCGCGATGGTGGTCAGCACGGCGATCGCCATGCCGGTCATGCCGAAGATGTTGCCGCGGATCGAGGTGGTGGGATGGGACAGGCCCTTCAGGGCCTGGATGAAGCAGACGCTGGCAACCAGGTACAGCAGCGTGACGAGGTTCATGCTCACTTGGCGACCCCCTCTTCAGCCTTGGACGCGCCCGGGGCGACCTTCTTGTCTTTCTTCTTGAACATCTCCAGCATCCGGCGCGTGACCAGGAAGCCGCCGAACACATTCACCGCCGCCAGCGCCACGGCCAGCACGCCCATGGTCTTGCCCAGCGGCGTGGTGGTGAGCGCGGCCGCCAGCATGGCGCCCACGATCACGATGGCCGAGATGGCGTTGGTCACCGCCATCAGCGGCGTGTGCAGCGCGGGCGTGACGGTCCACACCACGTGGTAGCCCACGTAGATGGCCAGCACGAAGATGATCAGGTTGATGACGGTATGGGATACGGGATCCATGTTTTCTTCTCCTCGCGTGTTTGTTCGCTGGGGTCTGGGCTCTGTCAGAGCTTCTTGACTTCGTTGATGCGGTTGGCCTCGCCAAGCAGCACCACCTTGGGCTTGTAGTCCGCGGCTTCGGCCTCGGTCATGGGGGCGTAGGTGCAGATGATGAGCAGGTCGCCCACATGCGCCTTGCGCGCCGCCGCGCCGTTGAGCGAGATAGCGCCCGATCCGCGCGCCGCCTTGATGATGTAGGTCGAGAAGCGCTCGCCGTTGTTGACGTTGTACAGCTCGATCTTTTCGTACTCGCGCATGTCGGCCGCGTCGAGCAGGTCTTCGTCGATGCCGCACGAGCCTTCGTAGTGCAGGTCGGCTTCGGTCACGGTGGCGCGATGCAGCTTCGCGCGAAGCATGGTGCGATTCATGAAGCGGCAGCCTGCTCTTACTTGCGCGTGACCTGGCCGTCGGCCGTGACGCGGCAGGCGGCGACGATGTCGTCCTCCAGGTCGATCTTCAGCGCGCCCTCCTTGGTGACGATCAGCTTGAGGAAGTCGAGCACGTTGCGCGCGTACAGCGCCGAGGCATCGGCCGCCACCAGCGCCGCGAGGTTGGTCTCGCCCACGATGGTCACGCCGTGCTTGACCACGGTCTTGTCGGCCTCCGACAGCGGGCAGTTGCCGCCCACGCCACCATCGGCGTTGACAGGCCCCTTGCCCGCGGCGATGTCGACGATGACCGAGCCCGGCTTCATGGCCTTGACCATGTCCTCGGTGATGAGCGTGGGCGCGGCGCGCCCCGGGATGAGCGCGGTGCTGATGACGATGTCGGCCAGCGCCACGCGCTTGGCCACCTCGACCTGCTGGCGCGCCAGCCAGCTCGCGGGCATGGGCTTGGCGTAACCGCCGACGCCGACAGCGGCTTCTTTTTCTTCGTCGGTGTCGTAGGACACCTCGATGAACTTGCCGCCCAGCGATTCGATCTGCTCCTTCACGCTCGGGCGAACGTCGGAAGCCTCGATGACGGCGCCTAGGCGCTTGGCCGTGGCAATGGCCTGCAGGCCCGCCACGCCCACGCCGAGGATCACCACGCGCGCGGCCTTCACGGTGCCGGCGGCGGTCATGAGCATCGGGAAGAAGCGCTGGTATTTGTCGGCCGCGATCATCACGGCCTTGTAGCCGGCGATGTTGGCCTGCGAGCTGAGCACGTCCATGCTCTGGGCGCGGGTGGTGCGCGGCGCGGCTTCGAGCGCGAAGCCCGTGACGCCGGCCGAGGCCAGGCGCTGCAGGCCGCGGCGTCGAAGGGGTTCAGCATGCCGATGACGACGGCGCCGGACTTCAGCAGCGCGGTCTCCGCATCGGTGGGCGTGCGCACCTTGAGCACCAGGTCGCACCGAAGGCGCCGGCCTGGTCGGTGATTTCCGCGCCCGCGGCCTGGTAGGCCGCATCGGTCACGCTGGCCGCGATGCCAGCCCCCGACTGCACACGCACCGTGTGCCCTGAGGCGGACAGTTTCTTCACCGTCTCAGGTGTTACGGCCACTCGGGTTTCGCCAGCCAGTGTCTCGGCAGGCACGCCTATCAGCATAGAGATCTCCTCAGAGCAAGGGGGCACACGGAATGCGGGCAGAGCTTACAGCAAGATTACAGACACCCGCTGTCGCGCAAATGCTCTGGCGCTTAGCCTCGCGAAAGCCCATGAATGCTCATGGATCAGCTATTCAATTCATAGCGAATCGGGGTGCTCGACAACGCCCCTCGCATCGGCGCCGAGCGCTGTGAGGACGCCCGCCGACGTCACTTTTCGGCCCATGGGCGCCCCCTGAAATGTTGACACGTCAACAAAACACTCGCCTTCCCAAATATCCGCATTTGTATTCAACTGTAGTTAATTGTCTCGACATTTCTTTATAAAAATAAGAAATGCGTGCATTAGTTGCACCTCCGATTCTTTACGTTAGTCGCAGATAGATACACTTCCAGTCAATCGCCCGCTCACTGAGGTTGGCGAAGGGAGGAAGAAGGGGATGGAATGCGTATAGCTGTGCTCGACGATGGCCCGGACCAGCTCCGGCTCATCAATCAAACGATGGTGACACTCGGGCATGAGTGCCACACCTTTACCGAAGGAAAGACGTTGCTGCAGGCGCTGCGCCGGCAAACCTTCGACCTGCTGATCCTCGACTGGAGCCTGCCCGACATGACGGGGCCCGACGTGGTGAAGAGCATCCGCCGCGAACTCAAGAGCCGTCTTCCCATTCTTTTCGTGACCGACCGGCGCGACGAAGCCGACATGGTCGAGGGGCTCAACGCCGGCGCCGACGACTTCATGGCCAAGCCCATCCGCGCGGGCGAGCTCGAAGCCCGCGTCAATGCGCTGCTGCGCCGCTCGTACCCCGCGCGCCACGAGGCGGAGCTGGTGTTCGGCCCTTATCACTTCTATCCGCCGTCGCGCATCCTGAAGGTCCGGGGCGCCCAGGTCGAGCTGAAGAACCGCGAATACGAACTGGCGCTTTTCCTGTTCCAGAACCTCGGGCGGCTGCTGTCGCGCGAGCACCTGCACGAAGCCGTGTGGGGGCTGGGCATCGAGGCGCTGTCGCGCTCGCTCGACACCCATATCTCGCGCCTGCGCACCAAGCTCGAACTGCGGCCTTCCAACGGCTTCCTGCTGCTGGCCATCTACGGGCTGGGCTACCGGCTGGAAACGATCGACGAAAACGTGCTGCCCAAGGTCGGCGGCATGCGCTGAGCCCGCGCGTTCGCCCGGAGCTTCGGGGAATCTCTGGCCCGCTACAGTCTCCAACGGTCTTTGAACGCATCGAAACGAGACGAATGAATCCCACGATCAGGCTGCTGCTCGCCGCCGCGTTGCTCTGGAGCTGGATCGGTCCGGCGGCCGCACAGGAAGTCGAGGCCAGCGACATGGTGCGGGGCGGCATGCAGGCGATCCAGATGATCGACCAGGGCAAGGCCGGCGAACTCTGGGACGGCGCCACGCCCGCCACCCGCAAGCGCGTGCCGCGCGCCGACTTCACCGGCCAGGTCGCGAGCAGCCGCGCGCCGCTCGGTGCGCCGCGCATGCGCACCTGGGTCGCGGTCAACCGCCAGGTCGTGACCGACCCCGACGGCGACACCGCCGGCCAGTACGTGAGCATCGAATACGAAACCCGCTTCGCGAACAGGCCCGAGAACACGCTGCGCGAACTCGTGAGCTTTCACCTCGACCGCGACCGCATGTGGCGCTTCAGCGGCTACGTGCTGCGATAAACAGGCAAGACAACAATGGCTGCTTCCGCACGCTGGAAACCCAATGTCACCGTGGCCGCGGTGATCGAACGCAACGGCCGCTTCCTGCTGGTCGAAGAGCAAGCCGGCGACGGCTTGCGGCTCAACACGCCGGCCGGGCACCTGGACCCCGGCGAATCCCCGGCCGAGGGCTGCGCGCGCGAAACGCTCGAGGAAACCGCTCACCATTTCACCCCGACGGCGCTCATCGGCGTCTACATGGCGCGCTCACGGCCGGTGGCCGAGCGCGGCGAAGACGTTACCTACATGCGCTTCGCCTTCACGGGCACGCTGGGCGCTTTCGAGGAAGGCCGTGCGCTCGACGACGGCATCGTGCGCACCCTGTGGATGACGCCCGACGAAATCCGCGCCAGCGTGGCGCGGCATCGCAGCCCGCTGCTGCTGCAGTGCGTCGAAGACTACCTGGCCGGCAAGCGCTACCCGCTCGAACTCGTGCAGGTCGACGCGTCGGTGCGCTCGGCGCCCTGAATCAGACGATGACGCCGCCGCCCAGGCAGCGTTCGCCGTCGTACAGCACGGCCGACTGGCCCGGCGTCACCGCCCACTGCGGATCACCGAAGCGCAGGCTGAACGCCTCGCCGGCCTCACCCGCTCCCATCTCGCAAGCCGCATCCGCCTGCCGGTAGCGCGCCTTCGAGCCGTAGCGCCCGGCGACGGGCGCCTCGCCCGACACCCAGCTCGCATCGTCCGCCTTCAGCGCCGACGACAGCAGCCACGGGTGGTCGTGCCCCTGCACCACCCACAGCGTGTTCTTCTCGACGTCCTTGCGCGCCACGAACCACGGCGAATGGTCGCCCGAGCCGCGCTGCGCGCCCTTTTCCTTCACGCCGCCGATGCCCAGCCCCTGCCGCTGTCCCAGCGTGTAGAAGCTCAGCCCCTGGTGCTCGCCCAGCTTGCGGCCCCGGTCGTCCTTGATCGGGCCCGGTTCCTTGGAGATGTAGCGGTTGAGAAAGTCGCGAAACGGCCGCTCGCCGATGAAGCAGATGCCCGTCGAGTCCTTCTTCTTCGCGTTCGGCAGCCCGATTTCTTCCGCGATGCGGCGCACCTCGGTCTTGTGCAGTTCGCCGACCGGGAACAGCGTCTTCGACAGCTGCGCCTGGTTCAGCCGGTGCAGGAAGTAGCTCTGGTCCTTCGAGTTGTCGAGCCCCTTGAGCAGCTCGTGCTTGCCCGTGGCCTCGTTCAACCGCACGCGGGCGTAGTGCCCGGTGGCGATCTTCTCGGCGCCCAGCCGCATGGCGTGGTCCAGAAAGGCCTTGAACTTGATCTCGGCGTTGCACAGCACGTCGGGGTTGGGCGTGCGGCCGGCCTTGTATTCGCGCAGGAACTCGGCGAACACGCGGTCCTTGTAGTCGGCCGCGAAGTTGACGTGCTCGATCTCGATGCCCAGCACATCGGCCACGCTGGCCGCGTCGATGAAGTCGATGTTCGACGAGCAGTATTCGCTGTCGTCGTCGTCTTCCCAGTTCTTCATGAAGATGCCGACCACCTCGTGCCCCTGCTTCTTGAGCAGGTGCGCCGTGACCGCGGAGTCCACTCCGCCGCTCAGTCCCACCACGATCCGTTGCTTTGCCATAAGCCCGCCATTGTCCCAGCCTCGCGGTAGGGGCTGGCGGCGTGTGGGAAATCGGGAAAACCCCTGTCGCCGGCTTGTCAGCGCCCACTCCACGATGCGAAAGCCCGGCGCTACAGTGACTCCAACACAGCGGAGACAAGACGCATGGCCATCCCTTCCCCCGCCGCATCGTCCGGCGACGCCACCCCCTGGACGCGCAACTACCCGCCCGGCATGCGCTGGGACGCCGACTTGCCCGTCAAGCCGGTGCAGCAGATGCTCGACGAGGCCGTCGCGCGCTGGCCCGACCACTCGGCCGTCGAGTTCATGGGCCAGTCCCTGACCTACCGCCAGCTCGGCGCGGCGGTCGACCGCGCCGCCAAGGGCCTGCAGGACCTGGGCGTGAAGCCCGGCGTGCACGTGGGCCTCTATCTGCCCAACACGCCCCACTACCCCATTGCCTTCTTCGCCGTGCTCAAGGCCGGCGGCACGGTGGTGAACTATTCGCCGCTCGATGCCGAGCGCGTGCTGGCCCACAAGATCGAGGACAGCCGCACCGACATCCTCGTCACGCTCGACCTCGTCAACCTCTATCCGCTGATGGCGCGGCTGCTCGACAACTCGCGCCTGAAGACGCTGGTGGTCGGCAGCCTCGGCGACTACGGCGCGATGGGCGACAAGGTGCAGGCGCAGTTGCAGGCGGCCGGCCAGATCGCGCCCGTGCCCGTCGACGCGCGCCACGTGCGCTTCACCGACCTGCTCAAGAGCGAAGGCACGCACCAGACGCATCCGCTCGGCGACCTGGCCGAAGAGATCGTGGTGCTGCAGTACACCGGCGGCACCACCGGCCTGCCCAAGGGCGCGATGCTCACGCACGCCAACCTCACCTCGGCGTCGGCGCAGTACTACGAGTCGACCAAGGGCGATCCGCCGATCCTGGCCGAAGGCGCCGAACGCTTCCTGGTGGTGCTGCCGCTCTTTCACATCTTCGCGCTCAGCGCCGCGATGCTGCTGGGCGTGCGCCTGGGCGCGGCGCTGGTACTGCACACGCGCTTCGACGTCGACGCGGTGATGAACGAACTCGCGGCCAGCAAGATCAGCGTGTTCCCCGGCGTGCCGACGATGTACACCGCCATCCTTTCGCACCCCAAGGCGAAGGAGATGGACCTGCGTTCGCTCAAGTTCTGCGGCTCGGGCGGTGCGCCGCTGCCGGTGGAAGTGGAGCAGCGCTTCTTCGAACTCACCGGCTGCCACCTGAACGAAGGCTGGGGCATGACCGAGACCTCGCCGGTGGGCACCTTCACGCCCGCGCGCGGCGTGCGCAAGGCGGGCTCGTGCGGCATGCCGCTGCCGCGGGTGCGCATCAAGCTCATGAGCCTGGACGACCCGACCAAAGACGTCACCGCGTTCGGCGAAGCGGGCGAGCTGTGCGTCCAGGGGCCGAACGTGATGAAGGGCTACTGGAACAACCCCCAGGCCACCGCCGAGTCGATGACGGCCGACGGCTACTTCCGCAGCGGCGACGTCGCGAAGATGGACGCCGACGGCTACTTCTACATCGTCGACCGCACCAAGGACATGCTGCTGTGCGGCGGCTACAACGTCTACCCGCGCGTGCTGGAGGAAGCGGTGTACGAGCACCCCGCCGTGGCCGAGGTCTGCGTGATCGGCATCCCCGACGACTACCGCGGCCAGTCGCCCAAGGCCTTCGTGAAGCTGAAGGAAGCGCGAGCGACCTGACGCTCGATGCGCTCAAGACTTTCCTGAAGGACCGCCTGGGCAAGCACGAGATGATCGGCGCGCTGGAGATCCGCGCCGAGCTGCCCAAGACCGCCGTGGGCAAGCTCTCGAAGAAAGACCTCGTGGACGAGGAAGCCCGCAAGCGGGCCGCCTGACGGGCCTTGCTTACTGCTTCGCGGCCTGGCCGAACGCCCCGGCCAGCAGCTCGTAGGAGCGCAGCCGCGCGGCGTGGTCGAACACCTGCGAGGTGATCATGAGTTCGTCGGCGCCGGTGCGCGCGACGAACGCTTCCACGCCCTTCTTCACCGTCTCGACCGAGCCGACGGCGGAGCACGACAGCACCGAGTCGAGCAGCGCGTTCTCCGCCGGGCCGACCTTCTGGCGGTAGTTTTCCACCGGCGGCGGCAGGCGCCCCGGACGGCCGCTGCGCAGGTTCACGAAGGCCTGCTGCCACGAGGTGGCGCGAAACTCGGCCTCTTCGTCGGTGTCGGCCGCGAACACGTTGAAGCCCAGCATCACGTACGGCTTGCGCAACTGCGCCGAGGGCTTGAAGGTCTCGCGGTAGATCTGGATGGCCTGCATGATCTGCTGCGGCGCGAAGTGCGAGGCAAAGGCATAGGGCAGCCCCAGGTGCGCCGCGAGCTGCGCGCCGAAGGTGCTGGAGCCCAGGATCCACACCGGCACTTCGAGCCCCGCGCCGGGCACGGCGCGCACCGCCTGCTGCGGGTTCTTCGACATGAAGTCCATCAGCTCGACCACGTCCTGCGGGAACTGGTCCGAATCCGATTCGAGGTTGCGGCGCAGTGCGCGCGCGGTGCGCTGGTCGGAGCCTGGCGCGCGGCCCAGGCCCAGGTCGACGCGGCCCGGGTACAGCGACTCGAGCGTGCCGAACTGCTCGGCAATCACCAGCGGCGAATGGTTCGGCAGCATCACGCCGCCGGCGCCGATGCGGATGGTCGAGGTGCCCGCGCCCACATACGACAGCAGCACCGCCGTGGCCGCGCTCGCGATGCCCGGCATGCCGTGGTGCTCGGCCAGCCAGTAGCGCGTGTAGCCGAGCTTCTCGCCGTGCTGCGCGAGCGAGAGCGAGTTGCGGAACGACTGCGCGGCGTCGCTTCCCTCGGTGATCGGGGAGAGGTCGAGGATCGATAACGGAATCATGGCGCGATCATGGCGCGAACCGCCCAACGCCGTCACGCGAGGGGCTATTCGGTTTGGTATAGCGTGGTCACGCTCGCGAAGTCGCGGCCGTTCTGCTCCACGTTCACCTGGAACGGCACGCTCTCGCCCGGCGCGATGGCCGGCAGGTTCTCCACCAGCTTGAAGCCCGTGAGCTGCCCGTTGCGGTCGCGCAGGCTCACCCACAGCCGCGCCTTGCCGACGATGCCGGTGCCCGGGTTCTTCACGCTGCCCGTCACTTCCACGCTCTTGTAGGTGAAGCGCTGGCTGAAGTTGAGCAGCACGCTGCCGGTCTCGGCCCGGGTGCCCGTCACCTTCACCTCCAGCGGCTTGCGCGGGCCCGGCATGGCGGCGCGGCGCATCGGCTTCCATTCGATGCGGGTCTCGGTCAGGCGCTCCATGTCTTCGGGCTCCAGAAAGATCGGAAAGCGCTCGCCCGGGTACAGGTACGCCAGCCCCGAGATATTGGTCGTGCCGCGCGCCTTGCTGCCGCTGAAGCGCGAGATCACGCCGCCCGGCGCCAGCACGATCGCGTCGGTGCTGCGGTTCACCAGCTCCGTGAGGAACAGCCGCTGCTGGATGTTGTTGCGCCCGTCGATCAGCGGCAGCAGCTCCAGCTGCTTGGCGTCGAAGCGCTCGCTGTCGCCGGCCAGCAGGTCGTCGGTGCCCAGCCGCAGCTCGGGGTTGAAGCTCTCCGGGCCGCCGGCCACGCGGATCACGCGGTCGGCGCTCAGCACCGGCGTGCGCGCGCCCGAGGCCTCGACCTTGCTGTAGCCGATGCGGTAGTCCCATGCCGCGATGGCGGCCGCGCGGCCGAAGCGCGCGATGCTCACGTCGACCGAGGTCTGCGCGCCGGGGCGGACCTCGTTGGCCTGCCCGTAGCCGTGGCCGATGCCGATCACCTGGCCGGCGTCGTCGTACAGCGTGGCCAGCACCTCGATGCCGCCGATCACGGTGTCGTCGGTGCGCGCGTTGCCCACGCGGCCCACCAGCCGCACGCGCTCGCCCTGCTGCACCAGCCGCACGCGCGAGAACTGCAGGCGCGGCCCCTCGACCGCGTCGTAGGGCTCGGCCAGCTTCTGCACGCGCGCTTCCTGCCGCGTGATGTTCTTGCCGCTCGGCATGTCGATCAGGGCGGGCGCGCTTTCGCCGGGCTGCAGCACGGAGATCGGCACCATCTCGCTGCGCTCGTCGATGCGCGAATCGCCGTCGTAGTAGGTGGCGCGAATGCCGGCGCGCGACAGCGGCTTGCCGGTTTCGTTGCGCGCCACCACCAACAACTTGGGCATGGCCGAAGTGCCGCTGCCCACCAGCACCTGGCGCGGCTCGTTGAGCTTCACGCCGTCGGTTGGAATGGTGCGGTCGACCACGGCGGCGGCCACGGCGCGCGTTGCGCGGGCATCGCGCGCCTCGGGGGCCTTGCGCGCATCGAAGAACACCCCGACGAGCCGCCCCACCAGCACCACGCCGAGCACCACGATCACGCCGATGCCGATCTTGCGCAGCATCAGCTTCTGCCTGAGCGCTTCTTCGGCGGCCAGCCGGCGGCCGGCTTCGTTCTTCACCTGTTCGAGCACGCGCTCGAGCCGGTCCGACACCTTGTCCTCGACCAGCGTGACCGAGCCGCAGTGGTCGCAGGTGTACTCGTTCAGGCCCGTGCGCTTGAGCACGCTGCTGCCGCATTCGCCGCACTTGAGCGTCTGGAGATCGATGGTCATGAAGTGCCTGTTCCGTGTTCTTCTTGTGGCGTCGCGCTACCAGTCGAAAGCGTCCGCGATGTGGCCCGCCTCCCGGGTGCCGCCGAGCAGCGGCGCGAGCCGCTCGACCAGCCGCGCGCGATGCAGCGGATTGACGGCGCAGTCCTCGAGCAGCGCGTCGTCGCCCGCCTCTTCCCAGACCTGGCCGATGGTGCCCAGGCACGCGGCCATCTCGAGGATGTCGGCAAAGATCGGCTCGTCGTCCTGCCACGCGCCCGCGCCGTGGAAGGCGAACTGTATCGCGCCGGTGCGCAGGTCGAAGATGAACGGGTCCGCGCCTTGGTCGGCCACCACCAGCCAGTGGTCGGGCCAGCCGGCCAGGCGCTCGCCGGTGATGCCGTGCCAGCGGTAGCCGGCCTGCAACTGCCACAGGCGCGCCAGCGGCGGAATGCTGAACTCGTTGCCGGCGGTCGGGATCGAGAGGCCCGCATGGCCCACCCGGTCGTTGACCCACGGGCCGAGCGGACCGACCTGCGCGTAGAAGGTCTCGATGGCCGGCGGCAGCGCGATGTCGCCGCGCCAGTGTTCGGCGGCGGACTGCGGCGCCAGCGCGCCATGGGGAGCCAGGGCCGCGCGGGCCTGTTCGATCGATGCCATGTGTTCTCCGTTCAGGGGGCGCAGGCGGCTTGCAGCGCGGCGCGCAGGGCGGCCACGTCGCCCGGCACGACTTCGGTCACGCCCGGCAGGCCGGCGAGGCCGCAGGCGG
>NZ_MOWM01000086.1 GCF_016082275.1 Variovorax sp. E3 | reverse complement strand
CGCGCCGCTGCTGCTCCAAGGTGGCATGGCCGCGTGGCGCGCCGCCGGCCTGCCGGTCGAGGCCACGCCCGCGTTGCCCGCCGACACGGACTGCATCGACTACCTGTTCTTCGTGCACGACCGCCACGACGGCAACAAGGAAGCCGCGCGCCGCTACCTCGCGTGGGAGACGGGCCTGGTCGCGCAGCTCGACGCGCAGGAGCGCGCCGCCTTCCGCCTGCCCGCGCCCGCATCCCACGCCGCGCACACGCCGCACGCCTGAACCCCGGCGCGCGTTCGCCCGCCTGCCCGCCATCCGCTTTCTGTTGTTCGTCCTTGTCCGTTCCTATTCCAGGAGTCCTGTCATGTCGTCTGTCAGTCGCATCTCGCCGTTCGTTCGCCTCGCCGTTGCAGCCACCTGGCTCGCGGCCCTGGTCATGCACCCCGCCACGGCCGAGCCCATGCCGCAGCGCGGCGGTTTTCCGTCGCAGACCATCAAGTTCGTCTCGCCCTTCCCGCCCGGCGGCGGCAACGACGCGACGGCGCGCCTGGTGACCGCGCGCCTGCCGGAAATCATGGGCCAGGCCGCGGTGGTCGACAACCGCGGAGGCGCGGGCGGCAACATCGGCGCCAAGGCCGTGGCCGACGCCAAGCCCGACGGCTACACCCTGCTCACCTCGCAGGTGTCGATCATGGCCGTCAACCCCACGCTGTACGCATCGGCCGGCTTCGACCCGGTCAAGAACTTCATTCCGATCACGCAGATCAACGCCGCGCCGCTGGCGCTGGTGGTCGACGCCAACTCGCCCCTGAAGAGCTTTGCCGACCTGGCCACCAAGGCCAAGGCCAGCCCCGGCAAGGTGACCTACGCCACGCCCGGCAACGGCACGCTGTCGCACCTGGTGGGCGTGGTGCTGTCGAAGGACAACGGCATCGCCATGACCCACGTGCCCTACAAGGGTGCCGGCCCCGCGCTGACCGACCTGCTCGGCGGCCAGGTCGACGTGCTGGTCACCTCCACCGCGTCGGTCGCGGGGCTGGTGCAGAACGGCAAGCTGCGCGTGCTGGCCGTGACCAGCCCGCGCCGCATCGGCGTATTCACCAAGGCGCCCACGCTCGAGGAACTGGCTACGCCGGCGCGCGCTTCGAAGACTGGTACGGCTTCTTCGCGCCGGCCGGCACGCCGCCCGAACGCGTGGCCTATTTGAACGAAGCCATCGTGCGCGCGCTGCACCAGCCCGAAGTGGCCAAGCTCGTGACCGACGGCGGCAGCGAGGTGGTGGCCAACTCGTCGGAAGCCTTTGCGGCGCAACTGCGCCAGGACATCGACCGCTGGTCGCGCATCGTCAAACTTTCCGGCGCCAAGGCCGACTGATTGACGCAACATAGCGGCCTGCCACTTTCTCCAGCCACCCATCGTCTTTATCGAACCATGTCCGCTTCGCACTCCGACGACCCCGCAGGCCAGGCCATCGACACCCGGCTCACGCGCACCGGCAAGACCCCTTCGTATGCCGGCGGCGCGCCCGTCAACACGCCGCTGGTGCGCGCCAGCACCGTGCTGTTCGACAGCGTGGGCGACATGCGCGATGCCCGCGCGCGCCGCGACGACGAGCGCATCTTCAGCTACGGCGCGCGCGGCACGCCCACCACCTTCGCACTCGAAGACGCGGTGAGCGAGCTCGAAGGCGCCTACCGCACGCGGCTCTTTCCCACGGGCCTTGCCGCCATCGGCATGGTGCTGCTGTCGTACCTGAAGCCGGGCGACCACGTGCTGATGTCGGACAGCGTGTACGAGCCCACACGCAACCTCGTGAACTCGTTCCTCGAGCCCTACGGCATTCGCAGCAGCTTCTTCGCGGCGGACGGCAGCGGCATCGAGGAACAGTTCCAGGCCAACACGCGGCTGGTGTACGCCGAATGCCCCGGCTCGCTGGTCTATGAAATGTGCGACCTGCCGAAGCTGGCGGCGCTCGCGCATGCGCGCGGCGCGCTGCTGGCGGCCGACAACACCTGGGGCTCGGGCCTGCAATACCGCCCGCTCGCGCTGGGCGCCGACATCTCGACGATGGCCGCGACCAAGTACCTGTCGGGCCACTCCGACGTGATGATGGGCACCGTCGCCACCACCGAAGCCGCATGGCGCCCGCTCAACGAACGCTGCGACGCCTTCGGCATGACCGTGAGCCCCGACGACGCATGGCTGGTGCTGCGCGGCATGCGCACGCTGTCGGCGCGGCTGCAGGTGCACGAGCGGCACGCGCTCGAAGTCGCGCACTGGCTCGAAGCGCGGCCCGAGGTGGCGACCGTGTTCTGCCCCGCGCTGCCGCAGCACCCGGGGCACGAGCTCTGGAAGCGCGACTGCAAGGGCACCAACGGGCTGCTGTCGATCGAGCTGCAGCCGGGCATCGGCAATGCAGCGGTCGAGCGCTTTGTCGATGCACTCACGCTGTTCGGGCGCGGCTCGTCATGGGGTGGCTATGAAAGCCTCGTGGCCTGGACCAACATGCGCGCGGCGCGCAGCGTGACGGACTGGAGCCAACGCGGCGCGGTCGTGCGGCTGCATGTCGGGCTCGAATCGCCCGAGGACCTCACGGCGGACCTGGCGCGCGGCTTCGCGGCGCTGAACGCGGAAGGCGCGGCCTGAGCGCTTCGGCGCTCGGCTTGCTTACTTCGGGCTCGCGGCGGCAGCCTCTTCAGGCCAGCGCTGCGGCACGCGCCGAAGGTTGTCGACCGAGTAGCCCAGCGTCTTCAACCGGGATACCGCAGCCTCGTACACCGGCTCCGAAATGGTCGGCGTGCGCGCCATGATCCAGGCGTAGTCGCGGCTGCTGCGGCCGATGATCGTGAGCTGGTAGTCGCTGTCGACATCGACGATCACGTACTCCGCCTTCACCGGCCAGAAGAACTGCATGCCCCACACCGCGTTGCCGGTGTCCGGCACCACGCTGCCGACCGGGTTCATCGTCTTCAGCGGCCCGTCGAACGCGCCCTCGCGGTAGCGAAAGCGCGTGTCGATGCGGCCGTCGGGCTTCAGCGTGTACGACTCCACGGCGTTGAAGGCATTGCGCTCGGGCCGCGTCGGGATGTTGCCGATCACGTACCAGTCACCCATGAAGCGCTGCAGGTCGACCTGCTTCACCGGCGCAATCGTCGGCGGCGAAGTCGCGCAGCCCGCGACCAGCAGCACGGCCACCGCGCCTGCTGCAATGAGGAAGGGCGGGCTCGTCAGAACGGTTCGCAAGGGTCGCTGCATGGCTGGCGCCTCCGGGGAGTTGAAGGGCGCAGGCTACAGCGCCGGCCGAGGGGGCGGCGTCGGACGAGGCCTTGCGTGGCCCGATGCCACGCTCAGCTGCAGGCGTTCCGCCCCTCCGGCGCGCTGCGCAACCGGTTCAGAAACACCAGTTGCGCCCGCGCACTCTCGCTGCCCTGCGCCGCCGCGCGATGCATCCACGTGCTCGCCTCGCAGCGATCGGCCTGTACGGCGGAGCATAGAGCGTCGGCCCCGTCAGCAGCACCATGCCGAGCATTTCCTGCGCCTGCGCATGGCCTTCGTTCGCGGCCTGGCGCAGCATGTCGAGCATGGTGCGGTAGTCGCGGTCGGACTGGGCCTCGAGCGCCATCTGGAAGCGTTGCTCCGCCTGCAGTTCTGCGTTGGCGTCGTTCGGCTGCGCGGCGCACAACGCCGCCACCAGGCACAGCGTGCCCGACAGTGCAATGCGCCAGCGCAAGGACCAGCTGGCGATCTGGTTGAGTTCGGATGACATCGGCAAGCTCCACGAATGAGATGACGTGCATCGTCTCTCCGTGGTGCCGAATGGAAAAGCTGGAATTGGCTCAGCCGGCCTCAGCTTTTGACTGAGGCTTGGCACTCGCTGCGCTCAGAAGATCGCGAGCACCGCCGCGTTCACGAAGTAGCCGCCGATGGTGAGAAACACGAACAGCAGCGCACCCAGCTTCAACGGTTGCATGCCGGCGCGGCGCAGGCTGCTGGCGCTGGTGCGCAGGCCCATCGCGGCCATGGCGGTGGCCAGCAGCAGCGTGTCGAGCTGCACGAGCCCCGCCACCAGCGCATGCGGCAGCACGTCGAGCGAATGCACGGCGCTCACCGCGATGAACAGCACCGCGAACCATGGCACGCGCACCTGCTTGCAGCAGGCCTTGAAGCTGGTCGCGCCCTTGGCCGACGCAGCGGCCTGGAACGACAGCACCATGAGGAAGGGCGCGAGCATCATCACGCGCAGCATCTTCTCGACCACGGCCGCATTGGCGGCTGCGGGGCCGACGGTGTCGCCCACGGCAACGACCTGCGCCACCTCGTGGATGGTCGAGCCCGCGAACAGGCCGAAGGCATGCTCCGACAGCCCCAGGTACGGGAACGCCAGCGGGTACAGCACCATCGACAGCGTGCCGAACACCACCACCGTGGCCACCGCGATCGACACCTTGTGCTCTTCGCCGCGCACCACGGGCTGCGTGGCCATGACGGCGGCGGCGCCGCAGATGGCGCTGCCCGCGCCGATGAGCGCGGCGGTCTGCTTGTCGAGCCCCAGCCAGCGCGTGCCGACGTACACGGCCACGCTGAAAGTCAGCGCCACCATGGCCGCGCCGATCAGCAGGCCGGGCCAGCCGACCGCGCCGATGTCGTGCAGCGAAATGCGAAAGCCGTAGAGCACGATGCCCGCGCGCAGCAAGGTGCTGCGCGCAAAGTCCACGCCCGCCCCGGCGGTCGCAGCCACCGACGGGAACACCGTGTTGCCCGCGACCATTCCCAGCGCAATGGCCAGCGTGAGTGCGCTCAGGCCCAACTGCACCATCACGCCCCACTGCGACATCAGCGCGGCGGCGGCGGCGAGCAAGGCGGCCAGCAGCAGGCCGGGCCCGCGGGTGCGAACAAAGGAGAAACCGGGAAACGAAGCGAGGGAGGCAACAAGGGATTGCATGGACTCGAGCTTAGAAATTGGCACCCCATGAGTCAAAGACATAAACTTCACCCATGCATGAATTCAAGTTATGGCAATGAACCTGCACCTGCTGCGCCTCTTCGTCGCCGTGGCGGAGGCGGGCAGCTTTTCTCGCGCGGCCGAGGGCCTGTGGATCAGCCAGCCGGCGGTGTCCAAGGGCATTCGCGAGCTGGAGCACCAGCTCGACCTGACGCTGATCGAGCGCGGCACGGGCAAGGGCTTTCGGCTGACCGAGGCGGGTGCGTCGCTGCTCACGCATGCGCGCGGCATCTTCGCGATGGAGCGCGCGGCGCTCGACGACGTGCGCGCGCGCGTCGGCGTGCAGCGCGGCAGCCTGACCATCGGCGCCAGCACCACGGTCGCGAGCTACTGGCTGCCGCCGTATGTGGCGGCCTTCTGCGCGGCCTACCCGGCGGTGGTGCCGCGCGTGACGGTCGGCAACACGCAGTGGGTGTGCGAGCAGCTGCTCGAGTGCCGCATCGACATGGCGCTGGTCGAAGGCCGCGTGGACGAAGAGCGCATCGAGGTCAGCGAGTGGAAGGCCGACCCGCTGACCCTCGTGGTGGCCACGGGCTCCGAGCTGCCGCGCCGCGCGGTGACGGCCGAGGTGCTGGGCCGGCAGAACTGGATCTTGCGCGAGCCGGGCTCGGGCACGCGGCAGGCCACCGAAGCGCTGTGCGCGGCCAACGGCATCGCCGCCCTGCCCTGGATGGAGATGGCGAGCAACGAGGCCATTGCGCGCACCGTGGCCAGCGGCGTCGGCATCTCGATGCTGCCGCGCGTGGTGGTGGCCGACATGCTGGCGCTGGGCACGCTGCGCGAGCTGAAGCTGGCGGGCGGCGCGGCGCTGTCGCGGCCGCTGTACCGGCTGGCCCTGAAGAACAGGCCGCTCGCGCCGGCGGCCCTCAAGATGGCCGGGCTGCTGGAACGCAAGGGGCCGGCCTCTTCGGCCCGCGCGCCCCGTGGCTAGACGCGGGTCAAGCCAGCCACCTCACGCCCCCTAGCAGCAGCGCCCCTTGCCCGCCCCGTACCGCGCCTCCAGCCGCTCGCGGAAAAAGGCTTCATAGCTCATCGGCGGCTGGTCGGGGTGCGTGGCCGCCATGTGGGTCAGGTAGGCGTCGTAGTCGGGCATGCCGACCATGAGCCGCAGCGACTGCTTGAGCGAGCGCGCAAAGTAGCGCCCCGCTTCCGGCAATGCGAGGCCCATGGCGTCAGTGCGCGGCCGAGGCGCCGGCCAGCGGCTCGAACGGCGTCTCGTGCGTGGTCGGCCGGTTGGCCGCGCGTGCCGCCAGGCAGGCCTTGATGCTGTACACCAGCACGCTCAGCACCACGAAGATGAACAACGCGCACAGCGCCGCGTCGAGGCGGTCGTTGAACACGATGCGCGACATGGCCTCGGGCGTCTTGGCCGGCGCCACCAGCACGCCGTTGGCAATGCCCTCGGTGTACTTGGCCGCATGCGAGAGGAAGCCGATCTTTGGGTCGGCCGAGAAGATCTTCTGCCAGCCCGCCGTGAGCGTGCAGGCCAGCAGCCACGCCGCCGGTGCAATCGCCACCCACGCGTAGCGCTCGCGCTTCATGCGGAACAGCACCACCACGCCCAGCATCAGCGCCACGGCGGCCAGCATCTGGTTGGAGATGCCGAACAGCGGCCACAGCGTGTTGATGCCGCCCAGCGGATCGACCACGCCCTGGTACAGGAAGTAGCCCCAGGCCGCCACGCACAGCGCCGTGGCCACGAGGTTGGCCGGCAGCGAGTCGGTGCGCTTGAGCGCGGGCACGAAGCTGCCCAGCAGGTCCTGCAGCATGAAGCGGCCGGCGCGCGTGCCGGCGTCCACCGCCGTGAGGATGAACAGCGCCTCGAACAGGATCGCGAAGTGGTACCAGAAGGCCATCATGGCCTGCCCGCCGATCACCTGGTGCAGGATGTGGGCCATGCCCACGGCCAGCGTCGGCGCACCGCCCGCGCGGCCCAGGATGGTGGTCTCGCCCACGTCCTTGGCGGTCTGCAGCAGCATTTCGGGCGTGATCACGAAGCCCCAGCTCGACACCGTGGCCGCCACCTGCTGCGCGGTCGTGCCGACGAGCGCGCCGGGGCTGTTCATCGCGAAGTAGATGCCCGGCTCGATGCACGAGGCCGCCACCAGCGCCATCACCGCCACGAACGATTCGGCCAGCATGCCGCCGTAGCCGATGAAGCGCGCATGGCGTTCGTTGTCGAGCATCTTGGGCGTGGTGCCCGAAGAAATCAGCGCATGAAAACCCGAGACGGCGCCGCACGCGATGGTGATGAACAGGAACGGGAACAGGCTGCCCGACCACACCGGGCCGTTGCCCTGCGCGAACTGCGTGATGGACGGCATCTGCAGCGTGGGCATCACGAACACGATGCCGATGGCCAGCGCGATGATGGTGCCGATCTTCAGGAAGGTCGACAGGTAGTCGCGCGGCGCCAGCAGCAGCCACACCGGCAGGCTCGCGGCCACGAAGCCGTAGCCCACCAGCATCCACGTGAGCGCCTTGCCGTCGAAGGTGAAGAGCGGCGCCCACTCGGGGTTCTGGCTCACGGCCTGGCCGCCGAAGATGGCCAGCATCAGCAGCACGAAGCCGATCAGCGACACCTCGCCGATGCGCCCCGGGCGGATGTAGCGCAGGTACACGCCCATGAACAGCGCCACCGGAATGGTCGCGGCCACCGTGAAGGTGCCCCACGGCGATTCGGCCAGCGCCTTCACCACGATCAGCGCCAGCACCGCCAGGATGATGATCATGATCATGAAGGTGCCGAACAGCGCGATCATGCCGGGCACCACGCCCATCTCCTGCTTGACGAGGTCGCCCAGCGAGCGGCCGTCGCGCCGCGTGGAGATAAACAGGATGATGAAGTCCTGCACCGCGCCGGCGAACACCACGCCGGCCAGGATCCACAGCAGCCCGGGCAGGTAGCCCATCTGCGCGGCGAGCACCGGGCCCACCAGCGGGCCGGCGCCGGCGATGGCCGCGAAGTGGTGGCCGAACAGCACGTTCTTGTCGGTCGGCACGTAGTCCAGGCCGTCGTTGTGGCGGTGCGCGGGCGTCTTGCGGTTGCCGTCCAGGCCCAGCACCTTGTCGGCGATGAACAGGCTGTAGTAGCGGTAGGCGATCAGGTAGGTGCAGATCGCGGCGGCCACCACCCAGAGGGCGTTGACGCTTTCACCTCGGGTCAGGGCCACGGTGCCGAGCGCGAAGGCGCCGACCACGGCCACGACCAGCCACACCAGGTGGCGTCGGATGCTGTGCATGGGGATGTCTCCAATATTGAACCCGTGGAGTCTTCCCGGGCCGGGGCCGGCGCGCATCCGTCGGACCGCGTGGGCCGGGTGCGTGGCTTTGCGTAATGGAAAACCCGGATACGTCGCCCGCCGTGCCGCAGTGCAATGCCTGCGGACCTACACGCACGAACCGGGCCCGGCCGGAACAATAGGGGTCTGCCTTCCAACAGCGAGCCAGCCGATTGATCGACGCCATGGACGCACTGTCCGCCTCCACTCCACCAGCCCAGGCACAGGTGCGCTGTTGCATCGCGGGCGGCGGCCCCGCCGGCATGGTGCTCGGCCTGCTGCTCGCACGCGCCGGCGTGCCGGTGGTGGTGCTGGAGAAGCACCTCGACTTTCTGCGCGACTTTCGCGGCGACACCGTGCACCCGTCGACGCTGGAGATATTGCACGAGCTGGGCCTGCTCGACGCGTTCCTGCAGCGCCCGCACGACCGCGTGGAAGAGTTGCGCGCCACCTTCGAGGGCCAGAGCTTCCCCGTGGCCGACTTCACCCACCTGCCCTCGCACAGCAAGTTCCTGGTGCTGATGCCGCAGTGGGAGTTCCTGGACTTCATGTGCGACGAGGCGCGGCGCTACCCGGGCTTCGAGCTGTGGACCGACGCCGAGGCCGTGGGGCTGCTGCAGGACAAGGGCCGCGTCAACGGCGTGAAGGTGCGGCGCGGGCGCCGCGCCGGGCAGCCGCAAGACGTGGAGCTGCACGCCTCGCTGGTGGTCGCGAGCGACGGCCGGCACTCCGCGCTGCGCGATGCCGCCGCGCTGCCGCACATCAGCTACGGCGCGCCGATCGACGTGCTGTGGATGCGCATCCCCAAGGAAAAAGGCGACCCCGCGTCGACCGCCGGGCACATCGCGGGCGGGCACTTCCTGGTGACGCTGAACCGGGGCGACTACTGGCAGTGCGCGTTCGTCATTCCCAAGGGCGGGCACGACGCGCTGCAGGCCAGGGGCATCGACGCGTTCCATGCCGAGATCGCGAAGATCGCGCCCTTCTTCGCGCAGCGGCTGCCGCAGGCCCTGCCCGACTGGAACGCGGTGAAGCTGCTCGAGGTGACGGTCGACCGGCTGGAGTCGTGGTCGTGCAAGGGCATGCTGTGCATCGGCGACGCGGCGCATGCGATGTCGCCCGTGGGCGGCGTGGGCATCAACCTGGCCGTGCAAGACGCGGTGGCCGCGGCCAACCTGCTGGCCCCGATGCTGGCCGGCACCGCGACCGACAAGCAGATCGACGACACGCTGCCCCAGCTCCAGCGGCGGCGCGAATGGCCCGTGCGCGTGACGCAGGCGGCGCAGCGCATGGTGCAAGACCGCGTGCTGATGCCCGTGCTCGGCGGCAAGGTGACGAACGCGGCGGGACACGTGCCGTGGCCGCTGCGCATGCTCTCGCGCTGGCCGATGCTGCGCCGGCTGCCGGCACGCGCCGTGGGCCTGGGCGTGCGGCCGGAGCACGTGGCGCCGCCGCCCGCGTCTTTATGACTTTTTTACGCGCGCGCATCGGCATTCGATGCCGTTTTTATGCGCGCCTTTCGATACTCCATCCACTCCAAGACAAGAGTGAACAATGGACATCGTTGGGTTGGCCGCCATCGCGGCTTTGTGGATCGTTTCGGCCGAGACCTGGGTGTGGTTCCATCGGCTCGCCAGGCCGCGCAAGCGCGCGTGAGGCCGGCCATGACGTTGAACGCAACGCTCTGGTATCGCGCGGCCGCCTGGGCCCTACGGGCACGGTCGCGGCCCGACATGACGCTCTACTGGTCGTGCTGCGGCACGCCCGCGCTCGGCGAGCAGACCCTGCTCGGCCACCATGGCACGGGCAACGTGCTCGTGGCATCGTGCAGCCATTGCGGCGCCCGCTGGATGAGCATCTCGCGGGCGGAAGCGCCGACCGACTGGCGGCCCTTGACGCGCGCGACGCCATCGCCATCCGCGAGGCCGGCGACATCACGCGCACGGCGCTGCTCACGGCCTGGGCCCACGACAACCACGCGCGCACCCACGAGCAGACCGCGTGGCTCCGCAGAAAGCGGCGCGACGCCGAAGACTGAAGCGGCCGGCTCAGGGCCGCCGTGCCTGCGTCGACTGGCGCGACCAGTACACGCCGTCCAGCCGGTCGAGCCGCACCTCGCCGCCCGACGAAGGCGCATGCACGAAGCGCCCGCCGCCGACGTAGATGCCGGCATGCGTGGGCGTGGATGAGCCGAACAGCACGAGGTCGCCCGTGCGCAGGTCCGACATCGACACCGGCTGCCCGAACACCGACATGCGCGCGACCGTGCGCGGCGGCGATTGCCCCACGCTGTTCAGGTACACGTAGCCGATGAGCCCGCTGCAGTCGAAGCCGCCGTCCGGCGTGTTGCCGCCATAGCGGTACGGCGTACCGACCAGCCCCAGCGCGTGAATGGCAATGCTGTTCGACTGCTCGTCGGTGAGCGGCGTGCTGGCGGGAATCGATGGAAGGCTGCCCCGGCCCGTGCGTGGACCCGGTGGGCTTGCGCAGCCCACCATCACGAGGCAGGCGCCGATGACAAGAATCTGGGAGAGCCGCCGATGCGGCAGCGTGCGGGACCGTGGCGTTGACACAGGTGCTTCGGACATGTCGGATGGCTGAGCCAGCTTGTGAACGTGCACGGACTCTAGCGCGTAACGCGTCCGCTTCCTGAAGAAGAGGCCACGCCCTCCGGGGTCAGCACTGCGGCGCCGATGCCGCGGAGGGAGAAGATGCGGGCAGATGGCGGGATTTGCACCCCGCTTGCCCGCGAGTTTGCGGACTTGGTTGCCTGCTTGCTTACTTGGCGACGACGTTGACCGCGTCCTTCAGCGCCTTGCCGGCGGTGAACTTGGGCGCCTTGCTGGCCTTGATGGTCATCGGTTCGCCGGTCGACGGGTTGCGGCCCGTGCGCTCGGGACGGCTCGCCACGGCGAAGGTGCCGAAGCCGATCAGTTGCACCGTGTCGCCGGCGGCCAGGGCACGCGACAGGTTGTCGATGGCGGCGTCCAGGGCGCGGCCGGCGTCGGCCTTGCTGAGGTTCGTGTCGGTGGCGATGGCGGCGATGAGTTCGGTCTTGTTCAAAACAGGAGGTTCTTTCTTGGTCAAACGGTTGGGAAAAAGTCCGTAGCGCAAAAGCGCTACCGGGGACGAACTTTAAACGCCCCGCAGGGGGAGGGAGAAACACATGCGTTTCAAAAGTGAAACAGCGTGATCGATGACCGGTATCGGCGTGCGATTCAGGTCGCGATCCCGACTGTGTAAGCTGCTCCGGCAATGACATGGCTGGAACGCTTTCGACGGTGGAAAGACAGCAGGCGCGCGAAGCGCCATGCGTGTGAGCGCGCGCTGGCGGAATTCGGGCGCGCGCATCGCGAGCCGGCCATGGGCGCGCACGTGCTGCGGATCGACGCGAAAGAGGCCGTGGTGCGCGTGATGTACGCGGCGGGCCGGGTTCCGCCCGAGCGATGCTGGTACCTGGTTTCGGACGACAACACCGCGATTCGCGCGCTGTCGTTCGACGATGTGAAACTGCTGGAATCGCCTTGGCGGTGATTCAGCATTTTCTGATGCGGATCAGTTTCGCTTGGTTTCCTCGAGCAGCATCCTCGCATCGCGCGCGAGGTCGGCCGCCAGCGAGATCAGGGGCTTCTGGCTCGCGGCGCCCTTTCCTGTTCGCCACGCGTCGTCTTGATGCTGGACGCACCAGAGCAGCGAATTCAGCTGCGCGAGCTTGGCCTCGAGTGCATCCGCCGCGCTCAGAACCACCGTGTCTGCACGCGGTCGCGTGCGAAGCCGAGTCGGTTTCTGTTCCGTCATTTCTGTAGTTCTCCCTTGAAGATTGCCGGCAACCGGATGCCGGTACGCAGGGCTTGACTCTAGAGAAGAGACGCTGGAGGGGAGCAGGAATTTGCGCTAGTAATTCTCGGAATGCGCGACCAGCTTGCGGCACGAATAGCTCAGGAACGGATACCACTCTCCGTTCTGGCAAAACTCCGAATCCGCTGCGCCGGGTGCGAACTGGATCTTTGCGCCCGTCAGCGGGTTCACCGCGACAGATTCTCGAATCACAAGGGCAAATGCCGCGGGGCCACGGCAACACACAAAGCCCTGACAGTGTCAGCTCTGGCCGAACTTTCGGGCGTGCTCCACCGCATACTTGATCAGCTCCGCCTGCCCCTCGATGCCCAGCCTGCGCTTGATGCTCTGGCGGTGCGCCTCGACCGTGCGCACGCTCAGCCCCAGGTCGCGCGCGATCTGCTTGCTCGACTCGCCTCGCCCCAGCGCCGAAAGAATCTCGCTCTCGCGCGGCGTGAGCAGCGGCCTCGGTTCCTGGGTGCGAAACAGTTTTTTCGACACGGCCGGGCTCAGGAAGGTGCCGCCCGCCGACACGGCCTCGATGGCCGCGACGATCTCCGCCGCCGGCGCGTCTTTCAGCACATAGCCGCGCGCGCCCACCTGCAAGGCCTTCTGCACGTACTCGGGGTTGTCGTACATGCTGAGCATCACCACGTGCGGCGCGTTCTGGCGTTGCAGCAGCAGCGCCGCGAGCTCGATGCCGTTCATGTCCTTCATGCCGACGTCCATCAGCATCAGGTCGGGCCGCACGCTGTCGACCTGCGCCAGCGCCTCGGCCGCGCTGCCGGCCTCGCCGACGATCTCCAGGTTGGGCATGGAGCCCAGCCGCGCGCGCAGGCCGTCGCGCACCAGCGGGTGGTCGTCGACCAGGAAAAGGCGAACGGTCTTCGTCGTCATGCGGTGGATGCGGCCGATGCGGCCGTGTCGGCCTTCGCGCTGCGGGCCGGCACCACGGCCTCGATGGAGGTGCGCCCGGCGTTGGAGCACATCACGAGCTTGCCGCCGATCGACTCCATCCGCTCGCGCATGTTGCGCAGGCCGATGCCGCGGCGCGGGTCGAGCTGCACGGCCTCGATGTCGAAGCCGGTGCCGTCGTCGCTCACCTCGAGCCGCACGCCCGCCTCGTCGTCGAAGCCCAGCGCAATGTGAACATGCTGTGCGTTCGCGTGCTTGCGCACGTTGGTCAGCGCCTCTTGCGTGAGACGGAACAGCGCGGTCTTCACCTCGGGCTGCAGCTCGAAGGCCTCGCCCCCGATCATCATCGACGCGTCGACCGCGCCCTCTTCGCGGAATTCGTCGACCAGCCGCTCCAGCGCGGCGGGCAGGCCGAGCGTGTCGAGCAGCGCGGGGCGCAGCCGGTGCGAGATGCGGCGCACCTCGATCAGCGAATCGTTCAGCCGCTGCAGCGCCTTGGGCAGCGCGGGCGGCGTGCCCTGGTGCTGGCGCTCGAGCGACTCCACGGCCGACTCGATCAGCAGCTTGGCCGACACCAGCGTCTGGCTGGTGCCGTCGTGCAGCTCGCGCGCCAGGTGGCCGCGCTCTTCTTCCTGCGACTGCACCACGCGCCGCGCGAGCAGCCGCAGCTTGGCCTCGGCCGTGCGGTGTTCGCTCAGGTTCAACAGCAGCCCGGCCGCGCTGACCACGCCCAGGCACAACGCGGCAATGCCCGCGATCCACAGCAGCGTGGCGGTGACGTTGGCGTTCATCTGCCGGTCGAGCGTGTCCATGGTCGACTGGATGTCGTCCAGGTACAGGCCGGTGCCCACCATCCAGTTCCAGCGCGGCATGGCCGTGACGTAGCCGAGCTTGGGCGCCATCTGCGCACTCGAGGCTTGCGCCATTCGTACTCGACGTAGCCGCCGCCGTGGTCCTTCGCGCCCTTGATCAGCTCCTGGATGGTGTAGCGCCCGTGCGAGTCGCGCAGGCCCCAGAGGTTCTGGCCCACCAGCTCGGGCTGGCGCGAGTGCATGAGCGAGTTGCCTTCGAGGTCGTAGACGAAGAAGTAGCCGTCGTCGCCGTAGTTGAGCGCGGCCAGCCGGCGCAGCGCCTCGTTGCGGGTGGCCTCGTCGTCCTGGCCCGACTCGTACAGCGGCAGCAGGTTGCTCACGGCCAGGTCGACATAGCTGCGCAGCTCGCTGCGGCGCTGGGCCATGTAGCTGCGCTCGATGAGGGCGCGCTCGCGCTGGGCCAGGTCGTGCTCCTGGTGGCGCACCGCGAGCGCCACCAGCACCAGTGCGACGAGCAAGGGTGCCACGGCCAGGGCAACGATCTTGGTGCGGAGATTCATCGGGCGGCAAGACTACCACCGGGGCGTCCGGGGGCGCCGCAGGCGTGTGTCAGGTATCGGTGGGCACGTGGTCCCAGGTCTTGCCGTAACCGCTCATCCAGCTGAGCGCGTAGCGGCGCTCCATGACGATGCCGGCATCGAGGCCCGCTGGCATGGGCTGACGGCGCAACTGGGCATCGCGCACATGCCAGTGCTCGTCGTACAGGCGCATTTCCTCGTCGCGCACGTCGTCGGCCGGGCGCAGGCGGGCACCGGCGATGAAGTCGGCCGGGGACTGCAGCGCGTGCCGCACCAAGGGGAGCTTCCAGATGTCGGCGCGTTCGTCCGACGGCGGCAAGGCGTCGATGCCGCCCAGGGCCCAGATCATCGGCAGCATGGCCTCGGCGCGCCAACCGAGCTGGATGATGTCGTGCTGCGGCGGACGCTGGTCGACGACGAAGGCCTTCTCCGCTTCGGAGAAGAACGCGTCGATGCCATGCGTTCGCGCCCAGGCGATGCCCTTGTGCGCGATGTCTTCGCTCTCGTTGGCGCGCCACACGACGGCGGCGAGCGCGAGCAGGCGCTGCGCGACCTGTTCGGCGGTGCGCGGAGGTGCTTCTTCGTCTTCGCTCTCTTCGCCTTCGACGTCGATGACGGGGTTCAGGAAGAGGTCGAGCGAACGCGCGATGAGCGCATCCCGCTCGGCCGGGCGTTCGCGGCATTGCCAGTACAGCAGGTAGATGCCCCAGCGCCGCTTCTGCCCGTCGCCGTCGGTCCACGCGATGGCCGCTTCTTTCTGGTCGCCGTACCAGACGGCGCGGGCGCGCACGCGGGTCGCGCCAGGAAGCGTGCGCTTCACCTCGGCAATGCACAGCGCGCTGAGCGCGAGCACGCCTTTCTTGACGGCGTCGCGTTCGTTCTGTCGGTCCCACCATCGGCGAAGGATGTTCATGGGGCGGAGTGTATTTCGGCGGCCGGTGCCCAGCCCCGCACACGTTGCCCCGGGGTTTCGAGAACAACTGCCATGCGCGTGACTTTGGGTGACAGTGTGCGAAGCCGAATCGGCCTACAACACGCTTCACAACCACACCGAACAGGGAGAAGCCGACATGGGCAAGGAAACACAACACCCGGTGCCCGCGCCGCGAATCGGCTTCGAGAAATGGAAGGTGGCGGCTTTGCTGGCACTCGCAGCCACAAGCCACGCCATGGCCGAGGCACCATTCACGGGCGCCTTCAGCGGCACAGGCCGGGCGTGCTCAGGCGGCTTGTTCGTTCGCACCCGGACCATCGAATGGAATTCGAGCTTCAGCATCTGCAAGCCTGCACGCTATGAAGTGCTCGACAGGGAAGGCCTTGCGAGCGATCAGGGCCGGATCGCATTCCGCCTCAAGGCGCGCAGCCGACGATGCCTCTACGAGGTCGTCGAGGCACAACAGGTCAGCCGCTACGGCTGGGACATACGCGGCTACCAGTCGCTGGAGTCTTACCGAAAGCGCGACTTGCCCGACTGGAGCAACTCGCCCCTGGGCGACCGAATGATCCTGTCGTGCCCGATGACGCGTCTGGAGTGACCGGGCCGCCGCCTCACGCAGCCACTGCAGCCACCGAAGCCCGCCGAAACTCCGTCGCGTAATACAGCAGCGCCAGCAACACGTACCCGCCGCCCAGCAGGCACAGCCCGGTCCACCCGTGGAAGGCATACACCGCCGCCGCGATGCCCGAGGCCACTGCCGCGCAGATGAAGATGAAGGTCATGAACAGCCCGTTGAGCCGCCCGCGCAATTCGGGCGCCAGCATGAAGAGGCTGCGGAAGTTCAGCACCTGGCACAGCTGCACCGCGCCGTCGAGCAGGATGCCCGCCGCCACCAGCCCTGCCAGCGAATGGAAGTGCATGGACACCGCGCCCAGCACGAACGACAGCAGCGCCACCGCAATGGCAATGCCCGTGGCCGGGCGGGTCAGCCCCCGGTCGGCCAGCCGCCCCGCCACCGGCGCGAGCAGCGCACCCGCCGCGCCGGCCAGGGCGAACAGTGCGATGCCGCCCTGCCCCATGCCGAACTCGTGCGCCAGCGCCAGCGGCACCGCCGTCCAGAAGGCCTGGAAGCCCGAGAACATCATCCCCTGGTAGAAGCCGCGCCGGCGCAGCAGCGGCGTGTTCCACACGATGCCGGGCAGCGACGCCATGGTGCGCGCATAGCCCACCGACGCATGCGCCTGCGCTGCGGCAGCGCGCGCCACAGCACGGCGATGAGGACGGCCATCAGCACGGCCGACACCCAGAACACGGCGCGCCAGCCCAGCGCCGACGCCACCACGCTCGCAAAGGGCCGCGCCAGCATGATGCCGCCCAGCAAGCCGGCCATGATGTTGCCGACCACCTTGCCGCGCGTGGCCTCGGGCGCCAGGTGCGAGGCAAAGGGCAGCAGCACCTGCGCGGCGACGGCGCACGCGCCCACCACGAACGAAGCCGCCAGGAAGGTGACGGCCGAATCCGACAGTGCAATGCCCACCAGCCCGATCACCGCGCCCACGAGCGCGCCGAGGATGAGCCGCCGGTTCTCGACCACGTCGGCCAGCGGCACCAGCAGCAGCAGGCCGGCGCCGTAGCCCAGTTGCGTGAGCGTCATGATCAGCCCGGCCAACCCGGCGTGCAGCTGCAGCGTGTCGGAGATGGGGCCGATCAGCGGCTGGGCGTAGTAGATGTTGGCCACGCACAGGCCGCAGGCCACGGCGAAGACGAGCGTCAGCGCGGGCGTGAGGCCGGCCGGCGCGTGGGGCGCATTGGAAGAAGCGGAGGAGGCGGAAGAAGACACGAGGAATCCCGGTTCGAGAGGGCAACCACTGGGGTTAACCCGAAGCCGGGGGACCATAGCACGCGGAGCCGATTTCTGCAGGCGGCCGCCGTGGCAACCCCAGCTTCAATCCACGCTGGTCGGCCGGCCCGAGGCCACCCAGGCGTCGAGCCCGCCGGTCAGCGGCAGCGCCCGGCGCGCGCCCCTTGCGAGCAGCACGCGCGCAGCCTGCGCGGCCGACACCTCGTTGGGGCAGTTGCAATACAGCACCACGTCGCGGCCGGTGGCGTGCGACAGGTCGAGCCCGCGCTGCTGCAGCGCCTTGAGCGTGTACGACTGCGCTCCCGGAATGCGGCGCGGATCGACCTGCACGCCGGCCTTGCCGCGCACGTCGATGACCAGCGGCGGCTCTTCGCCGCTCAGCAGCTCGTGCAGCTCGTCGACCGAGATGCGCGGCATGCCCGTGAGCCGCATGAAGGCGCGGCGGCGCCAGTAGCGCACCACGAGGATCACGACCAGCAGCACCGCCAGCGCGGCCGTTGCAATGCCGCCGGCCTGCGCCATGACGGCCAGCACTTCCTGGATCTGGTTGCGGAACACCCAGCCCAGCCCGAGGAACAGCCCGGTCCAGACCAGCGCGGCGCCCACGTCGAAGCCGATGAAGCGCCGCACCGACATGCCCAGCGCCCCCGCCATCGGCGGCGCCACCACCGACACGCCCGGCACGAACTTGGCGGCCACCAGCGACAGGCCGCCCCAGTCGGTGATGAGCGACTCGCCGCGCCGCACGCAGGTGTCGGGCGACAGCGAGATGCGGCACAGCAGGCGCATGAAGCGGTAGCCGAAGCGCCGCCCCGCATAGAACCACGCCCCGTCGCCCAGCAGGTTGGCGGCGACGGCGGCCAGCACCACGCCGACCACCGAGACATCGCCCGCCGCCAGCAGCGCGCCCGTGAGCACCAGCACCGCGGCCGCCGGCACCGGCAAGCCCAGGCGCGCGGCAAAGCTGGCGGCAAACACCACCAGGATCGCGTTCTGCACCAGCAGCGACATCAGCTGCGCCATGCGGACTTTCGGGAAAGGGTGGCGACGGATCGCCGGAGGTGGGAGGGGTTCATGCCAACCGCGATTCTCCGGCATGGCCCAAGAACGTACCGGGCCCGGGCCATTGGCGGGCGGCTGTCGCCGGCTTTTTCAGGCGGCGCGCGACACGCTGAAGCCGAAGGTATTCACGCCCTCGGCGCTCGACGCGCACACCTGTCCGCCGTGCATGCTGGCCACCGCCTTCACGATGGCCAGCCCCAGGCCGTGGCCGTGGTGCTCGCCCCGGTCGTTGCGCGCGGCGTCGACGCGGTAGAAGCGGTCGAACAGGTGCTGCAGGTGCTGGTCGTCGATGGGCGCGCCGGGGTTCGACACGGTGATCCAGGTGTCGGCGGCCTCTTCGCGCAGCGTGACCGTGATGCACGCGCCCGGTTTCGAATGCTCGATGGCGTTCTGCAGCAGGTTCGACATGGCGCGGCGGAACAGCGCGCTCTCGAGCCGGGCCTCGGTGCGCACCTCGCCCTCGATGGCGACATGGGCACGGGTCTCGTCGAGCACGAACTCGAAGAACTCGATGGTCTTGCGCACCTCCTGCGCCACCGGCGTGAGCACCAGCCCGGTGGCCACTTCGCCCCGGTCGGCGCGCGCCAGGAACAGCATGTCGTTGATGATGGAGCGCAGCCGCTCCAGGTCTTCGAGGTTGGCCTGCAGCACCTCCTGGAACTCGCCCGCGCTGCGCTGGCGCGACAGCGCCACCTGCGTGCTGCCGATGAGGTTGGCCAGCGGCGTGCGCAGCTCGTGCGCCACGTCGGCGTTGAAGGACTCGAGCTGGCCGTAGGCCTCCTCGAGCCGGTGCAGCGCGCCGTTGAAGGCTTCGGCCAGCGCCGACAGCTCGACCGGCAAGGGCTCGGAGCGCAGCCGGTGCGACAGCGTCTTGGGCCGCAATGCCTGCGCCTCGGCCGACAGCCGTTCCAGCGGCCGCAGCCCCACGCGCGCGATCCAGTAGCCCATGAATGCCACCACCAGCATCGCCCCCGACCCGAGCGCGACCAGCGCGGTGAGAAAGGCTTGCCGCGTGCGCGCATAGGGCTCGGTATTGCGCCCGACGATCAGGCGCACGGCCGGCCGCTGTTCGAAGGCGTCGATGTGCACGGACAGCGTGCGAAACGGCTTCTCCTGTCCCGGCAGGACGATGGCGCTGGTGTGGCCGTTGGCCTCCCGCGTGAGGCCGTCGATCTCGGCGAGGCCCTTGCCGTACTGGAAGCGCGGATCGTCGCTGAGCACCCAGAAGCGCACGCTGCCGTCTTCCGGCGTGAGGGTGTCCATGCGCGCCTGCACACGGGCCCAGCGCTCGGGGCTGCCGATGGCGTGGATCCAGAACTGCAGGCTCTTGAGGGTGGTGTCGAGCTCTTCGTACTGGTGCCGCTCCAGCTCGCGCGCCAGCACGTTGTGCAGCACGAAGCCGGCCAGCGCGAAGGTGGCGAGCGCCACGGCCGCGAACATGAGCACCAGCCGCGCGGTGATCGAGCGCCTCACAGGCCCTGGCCCTCGCCCTGCATGTCGCGCAGCTCCATCACATAGCCCATGCCGCGGATGGTATGCAGCAGCTTCGGCGCGAAGGGCACGTCGATCTTGTCGCGCAGCCGCTTGATGGCGACCTCGACCACGTTGGTGTTGCTGTCGAAGTTCATGTCCCACACCAGCTCGGCAATGGCCGTCTTCGACAGGATCTCGCCCTGGCGCCGCGCCAGCACGGCCAGCAGCGCGAATTCCTTGGCCGTGAGGTCGATGCGGGTGCTGCCCCGGAAAGCCTTGCGCGCCAGCAGGTCGATCTGCAGGTCGGCAATGCGCAGCTGCATCGGCTCCTGCTTGCGGCCGCGCCGGTTCAGCGCCTGCAGCCGCGCCAGCAGCTCCAGGAACGAGAAGGGCTTGATCAGGTAGTCGTCGGCGCCCTCGTGCAGGCCCTTGATGCGGTCTTCGACCCGGTCGCGCGCGGTGAGCATGATGACCGGCGTCTGCTTCACGGCGCGCAGCTCGCGCAACACCGCGAAGCCGTCCTGCCCCGGCAGCATCACGTCGAGCACGATCACGTCGTAGTCGTGCGTGAGCGCCAGGTGCTGGCCGTCGATGCCGTTGTGCGCCATGTCGACCGCGCAGCCCTGCTCCGTCAGCCCCTTGGAGAGGTAGTCGGCGGTTCTCAGTTCGTCTTCGACAATCAGGATCTTCATGGCATTGGCATTGCTGCGCTTGTGCTGTATCAACCGGCGCTCGTCATCCATGCACCTCGGCGGGCACCGGCGCCTTGCCTTCCCTGGCGGCCTTGCGGGCCTTGCGCGCTTCCTTGCGGCGCAGGTACCAGTAGTGGCCGCGGTCGAGGTACAGGTACACCACCGGGGTCGTGAACAGGGTGAGCGCCTGCGAGAGTATCAGCCCGCCGACCATGGCATAGCCCAGCGGCCGGCGCAGCTCGGAACCCGAGCCGTGGCCCAGCATCAGCGGCAGGCCCGAGAGCAGCGCGCACATGGTGGTCATCATGATCGGGCGAAAGCGCAGCAGGCAGGCCTGGTAGATGGCGTCGTGCGGCGTCATGCCCTGCTCGCGCTCGGCCTTGAGCGCGAAGTCGATCATCATGATGCCGTTCTTCTTCACGATGCCGATCAGCAAGATGATGCCGATCAGCGCGATCACGCTCAGGTCGTAGCCCCCCGCCATCAGGATCAGCAGCGCCCCCACGCCGGCCGAGGGCAGCGTCGACAGAATCGTGAGCGGGTGGATGTAGCTCTCATACAGCAGGCCCAGCACGATGTACACCGCCACCAGCGCCGCGGCAATCAGGTAGGGCTGCGAGGCCAGCGAGTCTTGAAACGCCTGCGCCGTGCCCTGGAACGAACCCGTCAGCGACTGCGGCAGCCCCATGTCGGCCTGCGCCTTGTTGATGGCGTTCACCGCGTCGCCCAGCGCCGTGCCGGGCGCGAGGTTGAACGAAATGGTCACGGCCGGGAACTGCCCCTGGTGGCTGATCGACAGGTAGGCGGTCTTGCTGGTGTCCACCTTCACGAAGCTGGACAACGGCACCTGCTGGCCGTTGAGCGGCGACGTCAGGTACAGCTTGCTGAACAGCGCCGGGTCCTGCTGCATGGCGGGCGTTACCTCCAGCACCACGTGGTAGCTGTTGAGCTGCGTGAAGTACTGCGCCACCTGGCGCTGGCCGATGGCGTCGTACAGCGTGGCGTCGATGGTGGCCGGCGAGATGCCGAAGCTCGACGCGCGATCGCGGTCGATGGTCAGCACGGCCGAGGCCGCGGCGTTCTGCTGGTCGGTGGCCAGGTCGGTCAGCTCCGGCAGCTGCTTGAAGCGCGCGAGCAGCTTCGGCGCCCAGGTGTTGAGCTCGTCCAGGTTGGCGTCGGTCACCGTGTACTGGTACTGGGTGCGCGAGGCACGCCCGCCCACGCGGATGTCCTGCCCGGCCTGCAGGAACAGGTTCACGCCCTGCACCTTGGCCAGCTGCGGCCGCAGCCGCGTGATGATCTCGTCGGCGGAGGCCGTGCGGCCTTCGTCCTTGGGCTTCAGGCTGATGTAGAAGTTGCCGGTGTTGTAGGTGGACGAGCTGCCGTTCATGCCGAAGCCGGTCACGTCGGGGTCCTTGCGCACCACGTCGGCCAGCTCGATCATGCGGGCGTCATCGACGCGAAGGACGCGTCCTGCGCCGACTCGGCAAAGCCCGAGATGAAGCCCGTGTCCTGTTGCGGGAAGAAGCCCTTGGGAATCACCGCGAACAGCACGCCCGTGGCCGCCACCGTGGCGATGAAGACGATGAGCGTGGTGAACTGGTGGTCGAGAACCACGTGCAGCCCGCGCTTGTAGCCGCTCAGCATGGCGTCGAAGCCGCGCTCGAACAGCTGGTAGAGCCGCCCGTGCTGGCGCCCGTGCTCGTTCTTCAGGAAGCGCGAGCACAGCATGGGCGTCAGCGTGAGCGAGATGATCACCGACACCACGATGGTCAGCGTGACCGTCACCGCGAACTCGCGGAACAGCCGGCCCACGATGCCGCCCATCAGCAGCAGCGGAATGAACACCGCCACCAGCGACACCGAGATCGAGATGATGGTGAAGCCGATTTCGCTGGCCCCCTTGTAGGCGGCCTCCACCGCCGACATGCCCTCTTCGACGTAGCGGTAGATGTTCTCCAGCATCACGATGGCGTCGTCCACCACGAAGCCCACCGCGATGGTCAGCGCCATGAGCGAGAGGTTGTCCAGGCTGTAGCCCAGCAGGTACATCACGGCCACCGTGCCCAGCAGCGCGAGCGGCACGGTCACGCTGGGAATGAGCGTGGCGGGCACGTTGCGCAGGAACACGAAGATCACCGCCACCACCAGCGCGATGGTCAGCAGCAGCGTGAACTCCACGTCCTTCACCGAGGCGCGGATGGTCTGCGTGCGGTCGATGATGGCGTTGACGTCCACCGTCGGCGGAATCGACGCCTTCAGGCGCGGCAGCGCGGCGTTGATGCGGTCGACCGTCTCGATGACGTTGGCGCCCGGCTGCTTGGTGATGGCCAGCACGATGGAGCGGCCGTTCTGCACGGTGCTGCCCTCGGGCGCGGCGGCGCCGGCGTAGGCCCAGCCGGCGATCTTGGCGTTCTCGGGGCCGTCGACCGCCACGCCCAGGTCGCGCACGCGAATCGGGGCGCCGTTGCGGTAGGCCAGCACCACGTCGTTCCAGGGCTGCGCCTTCAGCAGCTGGTCGTTGGTGTAGACGGTGAAGCTCTGGTTCGCCCCGTCGATCGTGCCCTTGGGCGCGTTGACGGTGGTCGACGCCAGCACGGTGCGCACGTCTTCCAGGCTCAGGCCCAGCGCCGCGAGCTTGGCCGGGTCGACCTGGATGCGCACGGCCGGCTTCTGCACGCCGCCGATGTTGACCAGGCCCACGCCGGAGATCTGCGAGATCTGCTGCGCAAGGATGTTGTCGGCGTAGTCGTTCACCTCGGTCAGCGGCAGCGTCCTGGACTGCACCGACAGGATGAGGATGGGCGCGTCGGCCGGGTTCACCTTGCGAAAGGTGGGCGGGCTCGGCAGGTTGGCGGGCAACTGGCCGGTCGATGCGTTGATGGCCGCCTGCACGTCGAGCGCGGCGGCGTCGATGCTGCGGTCCAGGTCGAACTGCAGCGTGATCTGCGTGGAGCCCAGGCCGCTGGTCGAGGTCATCTGCGACAGCCCCGCGATCAGCGAGAACTGCCGCTCCAGCGGCTGCGCCACGTTGGAGGCCATGGTCTCCGGACTGGCGCCCGGCAGGTTGGCCGACACCTGGATGGTCGGAAAGTCGACCTGCGGCAGCGGCGCCACCGGCAGCAGCGGAAACACCGCCGCGCCGACCAGCAGAATGGCCAGCGCCAGCAGCGTGGTGCCGATGGGGCGCTTGATGAAGGCGGCGGAAATGCTCAATTGCTGCTCCCGCTGGCGGGCTTCTTGCCGTCGGTGCCGGCCGTGCCTTTTTCTTTCTGCTGCGCGGGCGGCGGCTCGACGATGGTCACGCCGGGCTTGAGCTTGTACTGGCCGTCGACCACCACGCGCTGATCGGCGGCAAGGCCCTGGTCGATCACGGCCGTGCCGTCGGCGATCTGCACCACGTGCACCGGCACGTTGCTGGCCTTGTTCTCGGCGTCGATCACCCAGACGTAGGTGTTATCCTGCCCGCGCTGCACGGCGGCGGCGGGCACGGTCAGCGAGTTGGGCCGGCGCTCGAGCTGCAGCCGCACGTTGACGTACTGGCCGGGCCACAGCGTGTGCTGCGGGTTGGCGAAGCTGCCCTTGAGCTGCACCGTGCCGCTGGTGGTGTCGATCTGGTTGTTCAGCAGGATGAGCTTGCCGGTGCCGAGCATCTGCGTGCCCGCGCGGTCATAGGCCACCACCGCGAGCGGCTGCGCGCTTTGCTGCTGCACGCGGTTGATGTCCTGCACCGCGTCCTCGGGCAGCGTGAACTGCACGGCAATGGGGTCGATCTGGTTGATGACGACCAGCCCGTTGGTGTCGGCCGCGTGCACGATGTTGCCGGGGTCCACCAGCCGCGCGCCGACGCGGCCGTTCATCGGCGACGAGATGCGCGTGAAGCTCAGTTGCACCTCGGCGTATTGCACCTGCGCGGCGTCGTTCTGCACCGAGGCTTCGAGCTGGTTGACGAGGGCCTTCTGCGTGTCGACCTGCTGCTGCGTGGCCGCGTCCTGGCCCAGCAGCGTGGTGTAGCGCTTGAGGTCGGCACGCGCATTCGCGAGCGTGGCCTGGTCCTTGGCCTTGGTGGCCTGCGCCTGCGCGAGCTGCGCCTGCAGCGTGCGCGGGTCGAGCTGCGCGAGCAACTGGCCGGCCTTCACGTCCTGCCCTTCGACGAAGCCGACCTTGTCGAGCTGGCCGTCGATGCGGGCCTTGACGGTGACCGTGGCCATCGAGGCGACGGTGCCGATGCCCGAGCGGTAGACCTGCACCTCCTGCTGCTTGACGCGCGCGGTCGTCACCTGCACCGGCGGCGTCTTCGGGGCTTCGGGCTTGGCGGCGTTCGCGGCATGGTGGGTGAGCGCCCAGGCGCCGCCGCCCAGCACGACCACGAGCGTGGCGGTGGCGAGCCAGGTGGAGCGGCGCTGGAACAGCGAATACGGCGGGGGCGTGGTGGCGGTGGTCGTCGTCATGGCATCAATTTCCGGAAGTCTTGTCGGCGCTGGCGGTGACGCTGGCGGTGGGGTCGGCGGCGTTCCAGCCGCCGCCCGTGGCCGCGATCAGCGACACGCTGGCGGCCAGCTGGCGGCCCAGCACCTGCGCGGCGGTGCGCTGGTTGGTGAGCGACAGCGTCTGCGCCGTCACCACGCTCAGGTAGGTGGCGGTGCCGGCGCGGTACTGGCTCAGGGCCAGCCGCTCGGCCAGTTGCGCGGCGCGCACGGCGTCGGCCTGCAAGGTCGATTCGTTGTCGAGCACGCGCAGGGTGGCGAGGTTGTCTTCCACCTGCTGGAAGCCGCCGAGCACGGTCTGCTTGTATTGCGCGACCGAGGCGTCGTACACGGCCACGGCCTGGTCGGTGTGGGCCTTGCGCAGGCCGCCGTCGAACACGGTCTGCGCCAGCGCGGCGCCGAGCGACCACACGCGGCTGGGCGTGTTGAACAGCGTGGCCAGGCTGGCCGCGCTGAAGCCGCCGCTGGCGCTCAGCACGATCTGCGGAAAGTACGCGGCCTTGGCCACGCCGATGTTGGCGTTGGCGGCCTGCACGCGGCGCTCGGCGCCGGCGATGTCGGGGCGGCGCTCGAGCAGCTCCGACGGCAGGCCGGCGGGCGAGACCGGGAGCCGCACATGCAGCGCCGAGGCCGACGACAGCGATTCAGGCGTCTGCGGCTGGCCCGACGCTTCGAACGCCGGCAGCGAGAACGTCGACGGCGCCTGCCCCGTCAGCACCGCGATGGCGTGCTCGAGCTGGGCGCGCTGCGCCTCGAGGTCGACCGCCTGCGCCTGCGCGGTCTTCAGTTGGCTCTCGGCCAGCGCCACGTCGGAGCGCAGCACGGTGCCGGCGGCGTACTGGTGCTGCGTGAGTTCGAGCGCCTTGGCATAGGCGGCGGTGGTGCTGGCGTAGAGGTCGCGTTGCAGGTCGATGACGCGGATCTGCAAGTAGTCTTGCGCGAGCGTGGTCTGGATGCTCAGGCGCGCGCCGGCCAGGTCGTCGGCGCTGGCCTGCGCACTCGCGTTGCCGGCCTCGACCGAGCGGCGCACCGCGCCCCACAGGTCGGCTCCCAGCTCGCGGCAAGGCCCAGGGTGTCGTTGGTGCCGAGCTTGACGACGCCGGTGCTGTTGGTCTGCGCCCGGGTGGCACCGGCGTGAGCCCGACGGTCGGAAAGAAGTTGGCCCGCGCCGCGGCGGTGATGGCCTGCGCCTGCCGGTACTGGGCTTCGGCGACGCGGATGTTCTGGTTGGCCGCGTTGGCCTGCACGATCAGTGCGCCGAGGGTGCTGTCGCCGTAGGCGTCCCACCAGGGGTGGTCGGCGTCGATCGTTTGCGGGGCGGCGGTCTTCCAGGGACCGCCGGTTTCCTTGAAGGCCGCCGGCACTTCCATTTGCGGGCGGACGTAGTCGGGGCCGACGGCGCAGCCAGCGAGGAGCAACGCGGCAAGCGCGAGGGCCGCGCGGGACAGAGGAGGTGCGTCGAGGAGAACCATGATGAGGCACTCTAGGAGCCCCCCTCAAACCCCTCGCTGTCGACTAACTGACAGTTCTGACAGTTTCGGTTTTTCTCCCTCCCCTTCGGGGAGGGCTGGGGTGGGGGCACGGGCGGCGTCGAACGAAACGCTGGCGTGAATGCGGGTGCAGCCCCCATCCCGGCCTTCCCCGGAAGGGGAAGGAGCAATACCCCCGAACTCAGCGCGGAGCGTCGCCCTTGCGGTACTCGGCGGTCAGCTCGTCGAGCTTCTGCTTGAGCGCCGGGTCGAGCTTGTACTCGGCCGCCGCCAGCGTCGCGTCGAGCTGGTCGGGCCGGCTGGCACCGAGCAGCGGCGCGGTGATCAGCGGGTTCGCCATCACCCACGCCACGGCCAGCGTGGCCAGCGGCACGCCGGCCTCGTCCGCCAGCTTGTGCAGCTGTGTCACGGTGTTGAAGCTGCGCTCGTTCCAGTAGCGGTCCTGGTACATGTTGCCCGCGGTGCCGAGCGTGAAGCGCGTGTTGTCCTCGGGCTTGGCGCCGGCCTTGTACTTGCCGGTCAAGAGGCCGCCGGCCAACGGGTTGTAGGGAATCACGCCCAGGCCCTCTTCGCCCGCCAGCGGCAGCAGCTCGCGCTCGATCTCGCGGAACAGCAGGCTGTAGCGCGGCTGCACCGACACGTAGCGCGTGAGCTTGTGCAGCTCGGCCTTGCCGAGCGCGCGCGCCAGCCGGTAGGCCAGGAAGTTCGACACGCCGATGTAGCGCGCGCGGCCCGACTTCACGATGACGTCGAGCGCCTCCAGGCTTTCTTCGAGCGGCGTCTCGCGGTCGTCGCTGTGCAGCTGGTACAGGTCGACGTGGTCGGTCTGCAGCCGCTTGAGCGAGGCGTCGATGGCGTCCAGCAGGTGCTTGCGCGACGCGCCCTGGTCCCAGCTGTTGGGGCCGACCTTGCCGACCGCCTTGGTGGCGACGACGAAACGGCGACGCCCCGTGGGGCCCTGCTTCTGCAGCCAGCGGCCGATGATTTCCTCGGTGCGGCCGGTGGTCTCGACCGTGCCGCCGAGCGGGTACACGTCGGCGGTGTCGAGAAAGTTGATGCCGCCGTCGGCCGCCTTGTCCAGGATCTGGTGCGACACGGTCTCGTCGGTCTGCAGGCCGAAGGTCATGGTGCCCAGCGCGAGGCGGGACACGGTCAGGCCGGTGCGGCCGAGCCGCGTGGTGGGAATGCTCATGGGGGTTGGCTCCTGTGAAGCGAAAGGGCCGCGCACACACGCGCGGCCCGCGGAACCATCATAGGCAAGGCGCCGCGAACGCGCAGGTCAGGGTGCAATGACCGTCACGCGCGCCGTCATGTAGGCGTGCACGGAGCAGACGTAGTCGTGCACGCCGGGCTTGTCGAAGGTCTGGGCGAAAGTCTTGCCGGGCAGCAGCAGGTCGATGCCGGTCGTGCCATCCTTGAAGGCCACGCCGTGCGGCGCGCCGTCGTCGTTGCGCCATGTGACGGTCTGGCCGGCCTTGACGGTGATCTGCGCCGGCTCGAAGGCGAAGTTGCGGATGGTCACGTGCGCGGAGCCGGCAGCGTGCGCGGGTTGCGCCGTGCGCTGCACCGCCACCTTGCGCGGCGCATTGCCCACCGCCACCGTGTGCGTCGGCCCGCCGGCCAGGTCGACCACGCTGACGTCGTTCGAGCCTTCGTTGCTGACCCACAGCTTGCGGCCGTCGGCCGACAGGTCGAGCCAGTGCGGCTGCTTGCCCACCGGAATGCTGCGCACCGCCGTGCGCGCGGCGGGGTCGAACAGCATCACCTCGCCCGGCCCCTGCACCACCACCACGCCGCTGGCCATGCCCGCGAAATGCTGCGCGATGTGCGGCGACACGCCCGTGGGAACCGGCGCGCCCCACTGGTTGGTGGCCGCGTCGAGCACCTGCACCGCGGACACGCCGGCCAGCGTGAGGTACAGCGTCTTGCCGTCATGGTCGAACTCCAGGTCGCGCGGCGGCTTGTCCAGCGGGATCTGCGTGACCACCGCACGGGTCGCCATGTCGATCACGACCAACGCGAAGTGCCCCGGTTCCTGCGAGGCCACATACGCCTGCTTGCCGTCGGGCCGGATGGCGATGGTGTGCGGCTTGGGCACCGGCACGGTCGCGCTCACGCCATGCGCCGAGGTATCGACGAAGGCCACGCGGTCGTCGCCGTTGACGGCCACCAGCAGCCACTTGCCGTCCGCCGTCATCGCCAGGCCCTGCGGGCCCTTGCCGACATCGATGCCGCGCGTCACGCGGTCGGTCGCAGTGTCGATCTCGCTCACGGCCGCCGCGCCGGAGCCGCTCACGAACACGCTGCGGCCGTCGGGCGCGATGAGGATGCCGTCGGGCCCCGCCGCCACCGGCAGCGTGGCGACGACCTTTTCGGAGCCGGTGTCGATCACGCTGACCGTGCTGTCCTTGAAATTGCCGACATAGGCCTTGGGGCCGGCGGCGAGCGCGGGGCCGGCCGAGGCCGCCAGCGCGGCGAGAACGACGAAGATGCGCGCAAAGCCGGGTATCGCGATCATGGTGAAAACCTCCTGAGGAAAAAAGCTGAAGCAAGCAGAATCCGCAGAGGGCATGACGCATGGCATGCCCTGCTTATTCCACAGGGGTTGCAAAAAAGATGGAATAAAGCGCCGGGCCGCCCCGTCATGCAGGAAGAAGGAGCCCCTTGAGCCTGTCGACCGACCGCACACGCCAGTTCGAAGCCGCCGCGCTGCCGCACCTCGATGCGGCATGGAACCTTGCGCGCTGGCTGCTGCGCGACGACCAGTTGGCCGACGACGCGGTGCAGGAGGCGTACCTGCGCGCGTTCCGGTTCTTCGAGGGGCTGCGCGGCGAGAGCGCGCGGCCGTGGCTGCTGGGCATCGTGCGCAACGCCTGCTATGACTGGATGCGGCAGAACCGGCAGTTGGCCGACCAGGTCGAGTTCGACGAGCTGCGCGACAGCGAAGCCGCCTCGGCCCCGGTGTCGGCCGATGCCGGCGACCCGGCGCGGCAGTGGGAGCAGCGCGTGCAGGGCGAGCGCGTCAACGCCGCCATCGACGCGCTGCCGCCGGTGTACCGCGAGGTGATCGTGCTGCGCGAGCTGGAAGAGATGCGCTACGAAGACATCGCGCGCATCGCGGGCGTGCCGCTGGGCACCGTCATGTCGCGGCTGTCGCGCGCGCGGGCGATGCTGCGCGAGAGCCTGCGCGACGAACGTCCCGGCGACGCGGGAGAAAGGACGACACACCATGGCCATGTCTGACGACGAACTGGGAATGCTGGTCCGGCGCCACGCGGCGCGGCATGCGCCGCCCGAGGGGTTGGCCGGGCGCATCGGGCGGGCCGTGCGGGCCGAGGCGGTTGCCGTGCCTGCGTCAGTTCAGCCGGTTCGGCCCGGTCGGAGCCCGCGCGGCATCTGGCAGGCGCTGGCCTGGTTCGGCACGGGCGCGGCGACCGCCTGGGGCCTGGCGCTGGTGCTGCTGGCCCCGCCGGTGCCGCCACTGGACGTGCTCGCCGAAGGTGTCACCGCGAACCACGTGCGCTCGCTGATGGCCTCGCACCTGGCCGACGTGGCCTCGTCCGACCAGCACACGGTGAAGCCGTGGTTCGCCGGCAAGCTCGACTTTTCGCCGCCCGTGGTCGACCTCGCCGCGGAGGGCTTTCCGCTGACGGGCGGGCGGCTCGACTACCTGGACGGGCGCACCGTGGCGGCGCTGGTCTACCGCTCGGGGCCGCATGTGATCAATCTGTTCGTATGGCCGGCGTCGGATGCCGGGGCGCAGGCCCCGGTGCTTTCCACGCGGCAGGGCTACCAGCTGGTGCGCTGGACCCAGGGCGGCATGCAGGCGTGGGCGGTGTCCGACCTGAATGCCGCCGAGCTGCAGACCTTTGCGGCGCTGCTGCGGGAGCGCAGCGCGCCGCGCACGCCCTGATCGATCGTCGCCGGTCAGCAGGCGACGGCGGCGGGCGGCTGCTGCGCGTCGGCGCGCGCGCTGGCAATCGCCCAGCCGAAGAT
>NZ_MOWM01000085.1 GCF_016082275.1 Variovorax sp. E3 | reverse complement strand
AAGTGAAGGCCGCTTGCCCCCATCCCGACCTTCCCCCGGAAGGGGAAGGAGCAAGACAACAAAGACAAGACACGGAGACAAGTACGTGATCGACTATCAAAGCCTGCGCTTCGGCTACAAGCGCCACGCCGACCAGGACGCGGCGGCGCCGGCGCACCACCCCGTCGTGATCGTCGGCGCGGGCCCCGTGGGCCTCACGCTGGCCATCGACCTCGCGCTGCGGCAGGTGCCCGTGGTGCTGCTGGACAACGACAACACCCTGTCCAGCGGCTCGCGCGCCATCTGCTTCGCCAAGCGCACGCTCGAAGTGTTCGACCGCCTGGGCTGCGGCGACCGCATGGTCGACAAGGGCGTGTCGTGGAACGTGGGCAAGGTGTTCTTCCACGACGAGCAGGTCTTTCGCTTCGACCTGCTGCCCGAGCCCGGCCACGAGCGCCCGGCCTTCATCAACCTGCAGCAGTACTACGTCGAGGGCTACCTCGTCGAGCGCGCGGCCACGCTGCCGCTGATCGACCTGCGCTGGAACAGCAAGGTCACGGGCATCGAGCAACGCGGTGAAGACGGCGCGGTGCTCACCGTGGAAACGCCCGAAGGCAACTACCAACTGCAGGCCGGCTACGTCGCCGCTTGCGACGGCTCGCGCTCCAACCTGCGCCAGCTGCTCGGCCAGGAAGCCAAGGGCCGCGTGTTCCGCGACCGCTTCCTGATCGCCGACATCACGATGGACGCGCAGCTGCCCACCGAGCGCCGCTTCTGGTTCGACCCCTCGTTCCACCCCGGCCAGAGCGTGCTGCTGCACAAGCAGGCCGACGGCATGTGGCGCGTCGACTTCCAGCTCGGCTGGGACGCCGACCCGGCCGAAGAGCGCAAGCCCGAGAACATCATGCCGCGCGTGCGCGCATTGCTCGACAGCATCGGCTTCGAGGGCGTGCAGTTCCAGATCGGCTGGGCCAGCGTCTACACCTTCGCCTGCCAGCGCATGGAGCGCTTTCGCCACGGCCGCGTGCTGTTCGCGGGCGACTCGGCGCACGGCGTGTCGCCGTTCGGCGCGCGCGGCGCCAACTCGGGCGTGCAGGACGCGGACAACCTCGCCTGGAAGCTCGCCGCCGTGGTGCAGGGCCAGGCGCCCGACGCGCTGCTCGACAGCTACGCCAGCGAGCGCGAGTTCGCGGCCGACGAGAACATCCGCAACTCCACGCGCGCGACCGACTTCATCACGCCCAAGAGCGAGGTGAGCCGGCTGTTCCGCGACGCGGTGCTGGAACTGACCAAGCGCCACGCCTTCGCGCGCACGCTGGTCAACAGCGGCCGGCTGTCGGTGGCCACGGTGCTGCGCGATTCGCCGTTGAACACGGCCGATGCCGACGCCTTCGCGGGCGCGATGGTGCCGGGCGCGGCGGCGGCCGACGCACCCGTGGTGCGCGCCGACGGCACCGCCGGCTGGCTGCTGCGCGAGTGCCATGTCGCGCAGTTCACCGCGCTGGTGTTCGGCCAGGGCGAAGCCGCCGAGCGCAGCCTGCAGGCGCTGAAGGACTGCGACTTTGCGCTGCACGTGGTGCGCGTCGAAGGCGCCACCGCCGACGCCGAACTCGCCGCCCGGCGCTACGACGCGCAACCCGGCACCGTCTACCTGCTGCGGCCCGACCAGCACGTGTGCGCGCGCTGGCGGCAGCCCACGGCGCAGCACATTCGCGCGGCCTTGAATCGCGCACTGGCCAAGGCCTGAGGAACGGAACGCCATGACACAGCTGATCACCACGCCCCATCTCGAAGCCCCCGACGATTTCTACGAAGCGCTCATCGAGGCGCACCAGGGCCTCTCGACCGAAGAGAGCCACGCCTTCAACGCGCGCCTCGTGCTCGTGCTGGCCAACCACATCGGCGCGCTGGCCGTGCTGCGCGAAGCCTTCGACGCGGCGCGCGCCGGCTGAGGCGCACCGCGCCGACGCATTCCAACCTCATCGCGATTTTTTCGAAAGAGAAAGCACATGACCCAAGCAACCCCGCCCGCCGAACGGCGCTACCAGAGCGGCTTCGGCAACGAGTACGCCAGCGAGGCCGTCGCCGGCGCGCTGCCCCAAGGCCGCAACAACCCGCAGCGCGGCCCCTTCGACCTGTACACCGAGCTGATCTCCGGCACCGCCTTCACCGCGCCGCGCCACGAGAACCGCCGCACCTGGCTCTACCGCCGCCAGCCTTCGGTGGTGTCGGGCCGCTACCAGCCGTATGCGCAGCCGCACTGGACCACCGGCGCCGACCGCGAGATCGCGCTGCCGCCCGAGCCGCTGCGCTGGCACCCGCAGCCGCTGGACGGCGCGGCCGACAAGGACTTCATCGACGGCATGCACACCGTCGCGGCCAACGGCGATGCCGAGTCGCAGGTCGGCATCGGCTCGCTGATGTACCTGGCGGGCCGCTCGATGGAGCGCCGCGCCTTCGTCAACGCCGACGGCGAAATGCTGCTGGTACCGCAGCAAGGCCGCCTCGTCATCACCACCGAACTCGGCGTGCTCGACGTGAAGCCCGGCGAGATCGCGGTGCTGCCGCGCGGCATGGCCTTCAAGGTGGCGCTGCCCGACGGCCTGTCGCGCGGCTACGTGTGCGAGAACTACGGCGCGCATTTCCGCCTGCCCGAGCTCGGCCCCATCGGCTCGAACGGCCTGGCCAACGCACGCGACTTCCAGGCGCCCGTGGCGGCCTTCGAGGCGGAAGAAGGCGCCTACGACATCGTCAAGAAATTCGGCGGCCGCTTCTGGCAGGCGCCGATGAAGCAGACGCCCTTCAACGTGGTCGCGTGGCACGGCAACCTGTCGCCGGTGAAGTACGACACGGCGCACTTCATGGTGATCGGCTCGATCAGCTTCGACCACCCCGATCCGTCGATCTTCACCGTGCTGACTTCGCCCAGCGACACGCCCGGCACCGCCAACTGCGACTTCGTGATCTTCCCGCCGCGCTGGATGGTCATGGAGAACACCTTCCGCCCGCCATGGTTCCACCGCAACCTCATGAGCGAGTTCATGGGCCTGGTGCTGGGCGAGTACGACGCCAAGCCGGGCGGCTTCAAGCCCGGCGGCGCGAGCCTGCACAACTGCATGGTGCCGCACGGCCCCGACGAGGAAGCCTTCGACAAGGCCACGCACGCCGACCTCAAGCCGCACAAGCTGGACAACACGCTGGCCTTCATGTTCGAGAGCCGCTACCGATTCATTCCCACCAACTTCGCGCTGAAGAGCGCGGCACTCGACACGGACTACGCGGACTGCTGGGCCGGCCTGAAAGATCAATTCAAAGCATGAAGACTGTTTTCACCCTCACCCGCCGCGCGGCAGCCGTCGCGCTGCTGGCTGCGCCTTTCCTCGCGCACGCGGCCGACTACCCGTCCAGGCCCATCAAGTTCGTGGTGCCCTACACCCCCGGCGGCACCACCGACCTGGTGGCGCGCACGGTGGGCCAGAAGGTCTCGGAGAAGCTGGGCCAGCCGGTGCTGATCGACAACCGCGGCGGCGCGGGCGGCAACATCGGCATGGACGTGGTGGCCAAGGCCGCGCCCGACGGCTACACCATCGGCTTCGGCGCCATCTCGACCAACGCGCTGAACCCGCACATCTACAAGTCGATGGCCTTCGACCCGCGCAAGGACTTCACGGCCATCAGCCTGCTGGGCACCTCGACCATCGTGCTCGAAGTGCCGGCGGCCTCGCCGGTGAAGTCGGTGGCCGACCTGATCGCCGCCGCGAAGAAGAACCCCGGCCTGCCCTACGCCACCGCCGGCGCCGGCACCTCGATGAACCTGGCCGGCGTGATGTTCGCGCAGATGACGGGCACCGACCTCGTGCACGTGGCCTACAAGGGCAGCGGCCCAGCCATCACCGACATGCTGGGCAACAACATCGGCGCGATGTTCGACAACCTGCCGGCGTCGCTGCCGCACATCCAGGCCGGCAAGCTGCGCGCGCTGGCGGTGGCGGGGCCCGCGCGCTCGCCCTCGCTGCCCGACGTGCCGACGATGGCCGAGGCCGGCCTCAAGGGCTACGCGCTGGAGCCGTGGTTCGGCGTGTATGGCCCGGCCAAGCTGCCGGCGCCGATCGTCAAGGCGCTGAACGAAGCGTTCGTGGAAGCGCTCGCGATGCCCGACGTGAAGGCCAAGCTGGCGCAGGCCGGCTTCTCGCCGCGCGGCTCGACGCCGCAGGAGCTGACCACGCTGTCCGAGACCGAATACAAGCGCCTGGGCGACGTCGCCAAAAAGCCGGCATGACGGCCGACTGAACCGATTCACAGAAAGACATTCATCATGACCGCACTCAACGCCACCCATGACCCGAAGCTGCGCAGCTGGGTCGCCTCGGCCAACGAAGCCGGCAACGACTTCCCGATCCAGAACCTGCCCTTCGGCCGCTTCCGCGCCGCGGGCAGCAGCGACACGTTCCGCATCGGCGTCGCCATCGGCGACCAGGTGCTGGACCTGCGCGCCACGGGCCTCGTCGACACCGACGACATGAACGTGCTGATGAACGCCAGCGTGAAGGAGCGCCAGGCCCTGCGCGCCGCCCTCTCGGCCGGCCTGGCCGAAGGCAGCGACAAGCAGGCGGCGTGGTCGAGGGCGCTGCTCGCGCAGAGCAAGGCCGAGATGACCGTGCCTTGCCGCATCGGCGACTACACCGACTTCTACACCGGCATCCATCACGCCACGACCATCGGCAAGCTGTTCCGCCCCGACCAGCCGCTGATGCCCAACTACAAGTGGGTGCCGATCGGTTACCACGGCCGTGCCTCGTCGATCGGCGTGAGCGGCCAGGTCTTCAAGCGCCCGCAGGGCCAGACCAAGGCGCCCGATGCCGCGACGCCGAGCTTCGGCCCGTCCAGGCGCCTGGACTACGAACTGGAGCTGGGCTTCCTGGTGGGCCAGGGCAACGCGCTGGGCGAGCCCATCGCCATCGGCGAGGCCGAAGACCACCTGTTCGGCGTGACGCTGCTCAACGACTGGTCGGCGCGCGACCTGCAGGCCTGGGAATACCAGCCGCTCGGCCCGTTCCTGGCGAAGAATTTCGCGAGCACGCTGTCGCCGTGGATCGTGACGACCGAAGCGCTGGCGCCGTTCCGCGCGAAGTTCGAGCGGCCCGCCGAAGACCCGCAGCCGCTGCCCTACCTCGACTCGCCCGCCAACCGCGAAAGCGGCGCGCTCGACATCACGCTCGAAGTGCTGCTGCAGACCGCGAAGATGCGTGCCGAGGGCGTTGCGCCCGTGCGCCTGACGCGCGGCAACACGACCGAAGCCGCCTACTGGACCGCCGCGCAGCTCATCACGCACCACACGGTGAACGGCTGCAACCTGCAACCGGGCGACCTGCTGGGTTCGGGCACGCTGTCGGGGCCGAAGCCCGATGAAGCCGGCTCGCTGATGGAACTGACGCTGGGCGGCAAGCAGCCGATCACGCTGCCGAACGGCGAGAAGCGCACGTTCCTGGAAGATGGGGACACGCTGGTGATGCGCGGGTATTGCGAGCGCATCGGTGCGGTGCGCATCGGCCTGGGCGAAGTCAGCGGCACGGTGGTCTGATGCCTTGTTCCCTCTCCCGGAGGGAGAGGGAACAATACAGGTCAGGGAGCGGTCGCAGGCGTCGCCGCCGCGGGCCACGCCACTTCGCTTGCCACGCGCGGCTTGCCGATCGGCGCGGTCGCCTTGCCGATCTTGATGGCCGCCATGTCGGCCTCGCTCGGGTACTGGTCGGCGAGCCAGTAGTCGAACACGCGGCGCGCGATGGGCGCCGCGGCGCCCGCGCCCCAGCCCGCGTTCTCCACGATCACCGCGATGGCGATCTTCGGGTCGTTCACCGGCGCGAAGCCCATGAACAGCGCGTGGTCCCGCTGGTGCTCTTCGAGCGCGCGGGCGTTGTACTTGGTGTTCTGCGCCTGCGTCACGGCCTGCGCCGTGCCGGTCTTGCCGGCCGCCTGGTAGAGCGCGCCCGCGAACACGCCGCGCGCCGTGCCGCTGGTGACCACGCTGGTCAGGCCCTCGCGGATCACCGAGATGGCCGACGCGGTGTAGCCCAGGTTTTCCGCCGGCGGCTGCGGCAGCGGCACCACCTGCCCGCTCACCGTGTTGCGCGTGGCCAGCACGAGGTGCGGCTTGTGCTTGAGGCCGCCGTCGGCCACGATGGCCGTGGCCTGCGCCAGTTGCAGCATCGTGAAGCTGTTGTAGCCCTGCCCGATGCCCAGCGAAATCGTTTCGCCCGCGTACCACTTCTTGGCCTCGGGGCGCTTGTAGGCGTTGCGCTTCCACTCGGTGCTCGGCAGCACGCCGCGCACTTCGCCGCCCAGGTCGATGCCGGTGATCTGGCCGAAGCCCAGCGGCTTCATCGAGTCGTGGATCAGGTCCACGCCCATCTCGTTGGCCAGCGAATAGAAATAGATGTTGCTCGACAGCTGGATCGCGCGGCGCATGTCGACGCCGCCCAGGTTGCCTTCGGGGCTGCCGAAGCGGTGGCCGCCGAAGTTGAAGTAGCCGGGGTCGTTCACCACCACGCTGGGGCTGCGCTTGCCGGTTTGCAGCGCCGCCAGCGCCATGAAGGGCTTGTACGTGGAGCCGGGCGGGTAGGTGCCGCGCAGCGCGCGGTTCAGCAGCGGCTTGTCGATCGATTCGGTCAGCGCCGCCCAGCTCTCGTTGTCGATGCCTTCGACGAACAGGTTGGGGTCGAAGGTGGGCTTGCTCACGAAGGCCAGGATCTCGCCGGTCTTCGGGTCGATGGCCACCACCGCGCCGCGGCGCTCGCCGAACATGTCCTCGACCAGCTTCTGCAGCTTGATGTCCAGCGACAGCATCACGGTGTTGCCGGGCGTGGCCGGGTGGCTCGCCAGGCGGCGCACGGCACGGCCGCCGGCCGAGGTTTCCATCTGCTCGACACCGGTCTGGCCGTGCAGCGTTTTTTCGTAGCTCTGCTCGATGCCGAGCTTGCCGATGTAGTCGGTGCCCTTGTAGTTGGCCTGCTCGTCTTCGTCCCAGTCTTCCATCGCGGTCTTCTCGCGCTGGTTGATGCGGCCGATGTAGCCCAGCACGTGCGAGGCCAGCTCGCCCTGCGGGTAGTTGCGGAACAGCCGCGCCTTGATTTCCACGCCCGGAAAGCGGTAGCGCTGCGCCGCGAAGCGCGCGACTTCCTCGTCGCTCAGGCGGGTGCGGATCGGAATGGAGTCGAAGCTGCGCGAGTCTTCGCGCAGGCGCTTGAAGCGGCGGCGGTCGCGCGGCGAAATCTCGAGCACCTGCGTCAGGCTGTCGATGGTTTCCTCGACGTCGCCCACCTTCGAGGGCGTGATCTCCAGCGTGTAGGCCGAATAGTTGGAGGCCAGCACGATGCCGCTGCGGTCCAGGATCAGGCCCCGGTTGGGCACCACCGGCACCACGGCCGTGCGGTTGCTCTCGGCCTGCTCGGCCAGGTCTTCGTGTCGCGTGACCTGCAGGTACACCAGCCGCGCGCACAGCAGCCCGAAGGCGAACAGCACCGCCAGGCCGATGACGATCACGCGGCGCTTGAAGCGCGCGAGGTCGGCGGCGACGTTGCGGATTTCGGTCATGGCGGTGCGAGCTTAGGCGCGTGCACAGTCAATGGCAAATGCCGCCCCGTGCCGCGAAGAGCGCCGGCGATCCATCGCGGAACACCGCGGAACGGGCTTTGCCCGGCCGCTGGTGTTGCCCCCGGCGAGGGGGTTGGCGAAGCGACACGCAGTGCGCGAAGCCTGGGGGAGCGCTCATAGCGGGCGGTTCTCGTCGGGTTCCGGCGTTCGGCGCTGAGGGGCCAGCAGCAACGCCGTTGCAATGGGCCACAGGGCGGCCTCGATGGCGGGCGAGATCAGCACGGTCCAGCCCGGGAACACGCCGCCGCCGATCATGCGCGTGATGACCTCGATCAGCTGCGACAGCGCAAACAGCGGCAGCACCTGCAGCGCCTGCGACAGCACCGGGTACCAGAGCAGGCGCCGGTGGATGGTGATCGCGAAGAAGCCCAGCGTGGTGTAGGACAGCGCATGCTGGCCCAGCATCGACGACTGGTGCACGTCCATGCACAGGCCGAAGACGAAGGCCGCGCCGATGCCCACGCGCGAGGGCTGGTGCACGCCCCAGAACACGATCACCAGCGCCAGCAGGTCGGGCATCCACACCGCGCGGCCGATCGGCACCATGTTCACGAGCAGCGCCGCCACGAGGCTGGTCCACATGAAGAAGGGGCTGACGGGCAGCAACAGCTGCTGCTGGCCGGGACGCTTGATCATCGGCGCTCTCCCTGCTTCTTTTCGTTCTTGCCCGCGCCGGGCTTGCCGTCCGGGCGCTTGCGCTGGGTGGCGGCGGGCGGCGTGGGCGGGGGCGCGGTCGGGGCGCCCGTGGGTTCGAGCACGAGCACGTAGCGCGCGGCCGTCACATGAGCCAAAGGTATGCAATAGATGCGGGCGAAGGCCGAGTCGGCGCGGCGCTCGATGCGCTCGATCTTGGCCACCGGCAGGCCGGCGGGGTAGATGCCGTCGACGCCGCTGGTGGAGAGCAGGTCGCCTTCCTGCAGGTCGGCATTGGCGGCCATGAAGCGCAGCTCCAGGCCGCCGCCGTGCGCCGAGGCGTCGCCGAAGGCCACGCTGCGCACGCCGGTGCGGGTGTTCTGCACGGGAATGGCCAGGTCGCGGTCGATCACCAGCGTGACCTCGCTCGTGAAGGGCAGCACCTGCGTGACCTGGCCCAGCACGCCGCGCGCGTCGATCACCGGCGAGCCGGCCACGACGCCCTGGGTCATGCCCTGGTCGATGACGATCTTGCGGGTGTAGGGGTCGGCCGCGTCGTACAGCACCTCGGCCGCGCGGCCCGGCGTGGTCGTGGCCTGGCGCAGCTCCAGCAGCTCGCGCAGGCGGGCGTTGTCCTGGGCCAGCGTGTCGGCCTGGGCGGCGCGCTCGGCCTGCATCATCAGCGCCTTGCGGGCGTCGGCCTCGTTGCGCTGGGCGGTCTGCAGGTCTTCGAGGTAGCGGCCGCCGCCGAGCATGGCCTGCACCGGCTTCAGCGCCACCCATTGCACGGGGTACAGCACCGCGCCGATGCCCGCGCGGATGGGCTGCACGATATGAAAGCGTGCGTCGGCCACCATGAGGAACAGGGCAAGCGCGCCGAAGAAGATCAGCTTGCTGAGTGCCGATTGCCCCTGGTTGAACAGGGGTGGCGCGGTGCGATCGAGCGTGCCCAGAGGCATGAATTCAGACCCGGCGGTGGTGCGGAATCAAATAACAAAAAGCCGGCCTGCGCAAGCAGAGGCCGGCCGATGATGCAGCAGCCTGCTTACTCGCTCGTGAAGATGCTGCCCAGGCGGTCCATGCGTTCGAGCGCAATGCCGCAGCCGCGCACCACGCAGGTCAGCGGGTCTTCGGCCACCAGCACAGGCAGGCCGGTTTCCTCGGCCAGCAGGCGATCGAGGTCGCGCAGCAGCGCGCCGCCGCCGGTCAGCATCATGCCGCGCTCGGCGATGTCGGCGCCCAGTTCGGGCGGCGTTTGCTCCAGCGCGTTCTTCACGGCCGAGACGATGTTGTTGAGCGGATCGGTCAGGGCTTCCAGCACTTCGTTGCTGCTGATGGTGAAGCTGCGCGGCACGCCTTCGGAAAGGTTGCGGCCCTTGACTTCCATTTCCTTGACTTCGGAGCCCGGGAAGGCCGAGCCGATGTTCTTCTTGATGACTTCGGCCGTCGGCTCGCCGATCAGCATGCCGTAGTTGCGGCGGATGTAGTTGATGATGGCTTCGTCGAAGCGGTCGCCGCCCACGCGGACCGAGCCCTTGTAGACCATGCCGCCCAGCGAGATCACGCCCACTTCGGTGGTGCCGCCGCCGATGTCCACCACCATCGAGCCCGAGGCTTCGCTCACGGGCAGGCCCGCGCCGATGGCCGCGGCCATGGGTTCCTCGATCAGGTAGACCGAAGTGGCGCCTGCGGCTTCAGCCGCGTCCTTGATGGCGCGGCGCTCGACCTGGGTCGAGCCGCAGGGCACGCAGATGATGATGCGCGGGCTCGGCGTGAGCAGCGTGCGCGGGTGCACCATCTTGATGAACTGCTTGATCATCTGCTCGGTGATCACGAAGTCGGCGATCACGCCGTCCTTCATCGGGCGGATCGCCTCGATGTTGCCGGGCACCTTGCCCAGCATGGCCTTGGCTTCGCGGCCGACGGCCTGGATCACCTTCTTGCCGTGGGGGCCACCTTCGTGGCGAATGGCGACAACCGAGGGCTCGTCCAGCACGATGCCCTTGTTGCGGGCAAATATCAGGGTGTTGGCGGTGCCGAGGTCGATCGCGAGGTCGGTGGAAAAGTACCGACGGAAAGCTCCAAACATGTGCGGAATCCTCTGAGCACGGCCTGCGCATCGGCAGGTCGTCGCTCTATTTTTTGGGTCGTTTGACGGGGTGAATTGATCGTTTTTGGCGCAAAAGCCGGCGCGTTCGCGGGGGTTGCGGCAAAGGCGGGATAATACCCGAATCCCCTCTGATTCCTGTATTAGTACCGGCTCCGCGGTGCGATTACCCCTGCTTTTTTAGCGTTTCGACCCTATGTCACTTTCCGCTTCAGATATTGCGCGCATCGCCTCGCTGGCGAGGCTGCAGCTGGCTTCCGACGAAAGCGAGCGCATGCTCAGCCAGATCAACGGCTTTTTCGACCTGGTCGAACGCATGCGTTCGGTGGACACCACCGGCGTCGAGCCGCTGGCCCATCCCGTGGCCGCGCTCGAAGACATCACGCTGCGCCTGCGCGACGACGTGGTGAGCGAGCCTGACAACCGCGAAGCCAACCAGAAGAGCGCCCCGGCCGTCGAAGCCGGCCTGTTCCTCGTGCCCAAGGTGATCGAATAATGAGCAACGGTGAACTGCACCAGATGAGCGTGGTCGCGCTGGCCAAGGCGCTGGCCGACCGCAAGGTTTCGGCCGTCGAGGCCTCGCAGGTATTCCTTGGCCGCATGAAGGCCCACGAATCGCTCGGCACCTTCGTCGACGTCAACGAGGACGTCACGCTGGCCCAGGCCCGCGCCGCCGACGCGCGCATCGCCGCCGGCAACGCCCCCGCGCTGGCCGGCGTGCCGATCGCGCACAAGGACATCTTCGTCACCACCGACTTCGCCACCACCGCCGGCTCGAAGATGCTCGCGGGCTACCGCTCGCCGTTCGACGCGACCGTGGTCAGGCGCCTGGCCGAGGCCGGCGCGGTCACGCTGGGCAAGCTGAGCTGCGACGAGTTCGCGATGGGCTCGGCCAACGAGAACGTCGCCGTGCCCGCCGTGGGCCACGACAAGGCCGTGCCGGTGCAGAACCCCTGGAACCGCGCGCACATTCCGGGCGGCTCGTCGGGCGCCAGCGCGGCGGCCGTGGCGGCGCGCCTTGCGCCCGCGGCCACCGGCACCGACACCGGCGGCTCGATCCGCCAGCCGGCCTCTTTCTGCGGCGTGACCGGCATCAAGCCCACCTACGGCCGCGCCTCGCGCTACGGCATGGTGGCCTTCGCGTCCAGCCTCGACCAGGCCGGCCCGATGGCCCGCTCGGCCGAAGACTGCGCGCTGCTGCTGTCGGCCTTCTGCGGCCCCGACCTCGACCGCGACTCGACCTCGCTCGACAAGCCCGCCGAAGACTTCAGCCGCTCGCTGAACGACTCACTCGAGGGCCTGCGCATCGGCGTGCCCAAGGAGTTCTTCGGCGAAGGCGTGGCACCCGGCGTGCGCGCGGCCATCGACGCCGCGCTCGCGCAATACGAGAAGCTCGGCGCCAGGCGCGTCGAAGTGACGCTGCCGCGCACCGAGCTGTCGATTCCCGTGTACTACATCCTGGCCGCAGCCGAGGCCTCGAGCAACCTGAGCCGCTTCGACGGCGTCAAGTTCGGCCACCGCGCCAAGCAGTACAAGGACCTGGCCGAGATGTACGAACGCACGCGCGCCGAAGGCTTCGGCGATGAAGTGAAGCGCCGCATCATGATCGGCACCTACGTGCTCTCGCACGGCTACTACGACGCCTACTACCTGCAGGCGCAAAAGGTGCGCCGCATGATCGCGGACGACTTCCAGCAGGCCTTCAGGCAGTGCGACGTGATCGCCGGCCCCGCTGCGCCCACCACCGCATGGAAGCTCGGCGAACACGGCGACGACCCCGTGGCCGACTACCTGGCCGACATCTTCACGCTGCCCGCCTCGCTGGCAGGCCTGCCGGGCATGAGCGTGCCCGCGGGCTTCGACAGCGGCATGCCCGTGGGCCTGCAACTGATCGGCAACTACTTCGGCGAAGCGAAGCTGCTCAACGCGGCGCATCGCTTCCAGCAGGCCACCGACTGGCACGCACGTACGCCGGAGGGCTTCTGAAATGAGCGAAACCGTGAACACATTCGAAGCACAACAACAGGGCCGCCCGACCGGTCCGCTGGTGCGCGGCTATGAAGTCATCATCGGCTTCGAGACGCACGCGCAACTGTCGACCGCGAGCAAGATCTTCAGCCGCGCCTCCACCGCGTTCGGCGCCGAGCCCAACACGCAGGCCTGCGCGGTCGACCTGGCGCTGCCCGGCACGCTGCCCGTGATGAACAAGGGCGCGGTCGAACGCGCCATCAAGCTGGGCCTGGCGCTGGGCTCGCACATTGCGCCGCGCAGCGTGTTCGCGCGCAAGAACTACTTCTACCCCGACCTGCCCAAGGGCTACCAGATCAGCCAGTTCGAGATTCCGGTCGTGCAGGGCGGCGCGGTGTCGTTCTTCCTCGGCGAAGAAAAGAAGACCGTGCGCCTGGTGCGTGCCCACCTCGAGGAAGACGCGGGCAAGTCGCTGCACGAAGACTTCATCGGCCAGAGCGGCATCGACCTGAACCGCGCCGGCACGCCGCTGCTGGAGATCGTGACCGAGCCCGACATGCGCTCCACCGCCGAGGCCGTGGCCTATGCGAAAGAGCTGCACAAGATCGTCACGTGGATCGGCATCTGCGACGGCAACATGCAGGAAGGCAGCTTTCGCTGCGACGCCAACGTGTCGGTGCGCAAGCCCGGCGACAAGCTCGGCACGCGCCGCGAAATCAAGAACCTGAACAGCTTCAAGTTCATGCAGCAGGCCATCGACTACGAGATCAACTCGCAGATCGACGAGCTCGAGGACGGCCGCGCCATCGAACAGGCCACCGTGCTGTTCGACCCCGCCACCGGCGAGACGCGCACCATGCGCACCAAGGAAGACGCGGCCGACTACCGCTACTTCCCCGACCCCGACCTGCCGCCGCTGAGCATTGCCGCCGATTGGATCGAGCGTGTGAAGGCCACCATGCCCGAGCTGCCGCGCGCCACCGCAGAGCGCTATGTGCGCGACCACGGCCTGTCGGAATACGACGCCGCGCAGCTCACGCAGAGCGCCGCGCTGGCCGCCTACTTCGACGACGCCGTGAACGCGGGCGCCACGCCCAAGCTCGCGAGCAACTGGATCACCGGCGAGATGGCGCGCGCCTGAACGCGGCCGAGATCGGCATCGAGGCCGCGCCCGTCAAGGCGCGGCAACTGGCCCAGCTCGTCAAGCGCATCGCCGAAGGCACGCTGCCCAACAACGCCGCGCGCCAGGTGTTCGACGCGCTGTGGACCGGCGAAGGCAGCGATGTCGACGCCATCATCGAGGCGAAAGACCTGAAGCCGATGGCCGACACCGGCGCGCTCGACAAGATCCTCGACGAGGTGATTGCCAGGAACGCGAAGAACGTCGAGGAGTACCGCGCCGGCAAGGAGAAGGCGCTGAACGGCCTCGTGGGCCAGGTCATGAAGGCCAGCGGCGGCAAGGCCAACCCCGCGCAGGTGACCGATCTGCTCAAGGCCAAGCTGGCCTGATCGAGGCAAGACGCCGGGGCCTGGCGCAAGGCCCCGGCAGCCTGTTGTTGATGTTCAGCGGGGGTTGCCGCCGTTCTGCGGCGACCACAGTGTTTTCAGGCGCGTGCGCTCTTCGTCGAAGCGCGCATTCACGCGCTTCTTCTCTTCTTCCTGCTCGCCGATGAAGCGGTTCTGCACCGCCACGCTCTGGGTGTTGTCCTCGAGCCGGCGGCGCACGGCGCCCGGCGCCTTGCCCGGGTCCTGCTTGTAGAACTCCATCTCCTCGTCGATCTTCTTGCGGTCGTCGCCGAGTTCGGCAATGCGCTTTTTCGCGGCCTGCGTCACCGTGTCGATCTGCGCCAGCGCCTCGGCGCGCTCGCGGTCGTGCGTGGCGGCATTGGGGTAGCGCACCAGCAGCGCCCGTTCGCGCCGGCGCTCGTCGGTCAGGCGCGCGGCCTGGATGGCGGCCTCGCGCGCGCGGTCTTCGCGCTCCTGCAGTTCGCGCGCGGTGTAGGTCGGCTCGACCTTGCGGCGCACCGAGCCGCTCGGGTTGAGCTCGCGCTGCTCGCGGTCGCTGCATTCGGCGATCGGCCGGTCGGCCGTGAGCGTGCGCCCGCGCGCGTCGGTGCAGGTGAAGATGCCGGGAGAGGCGCCTTCCGGTTTCTGCGATTGCGCATGCAACGCGCCGCAAAAGCCCGTCGCCGCCAGGAAAGTTGCCGCCGCCAGCAGGCGAGTCGGCTTGCCGTTGTCGCGTGCGTGCATCGGCGTTGTGCCTCAGCTGGCGCCGTAGCGCGTGCGGTAGGCCAGCACGCGGTCGCGGTGCGTGCCCAGGTCGGCTGCCGCGCTGCCCGAGAGGTAGCTCAGCAGGTCGTCCAGCGTGGCGATGGCGATCACCGACAGGCCCAGCTGGTTGCGCACGTACTGCACGGCGCTGTGGTCCACGTCGACGCCGTTCTCGGTCGCCTTTTCCTGCCGGTCGAGGGCAATGGCCACGGCATGCGGCGTGGCGCCGGCCGCCTGGATGGCCGCGATCGACTCGCGCACCGCGGTGCCGGCCGACATCACGTCGTCGACGATCAGCACGCGGCCCTTCAGCGGCGCGCCCACCAGGTTGCCGCCCTCGCCGTGCGCCTTGGCTTCCTTGCGGTTGTAGGCAAAGGGGTAGTTGCGCCCGCGCCGGGCCAGCTCGGCGGCCACCGTGGCGCCCAGCGGAATGCCCTTGTAGGCGGGGCCGAAGATCATGTCGAATTCGAGCCCGCTTTCGATCAACCGGTCTGCATAGAATCCGGCGAGACGGGCGATCTTGCCGCCGTCGTCGAAGAGCCCCGAATTGAAGAAATAAGGACTCATTCGGCCGGCTTTTGTCTTGAATTCGCCAAAGCGCAGCACGCCGGCATCCAACGCGAACTGGACGAAGTCCTGTGCGACCGCGCTGCTTTTCTGACCATCTACAGCCATCGGAATTTCCTTGTGTTCAAACTGACCAGTCTCAATCTCAATGGCCTGCGTTCGGCCGCTACCAAAGGCGTGGCCGACTGGGTGGCCGAACTTGCGCCGGATTGTATTTGCATGCAGGAGATCCGGGTCCAGGCCAGCGACGTCGAAGGCCGTTTCGAGGAAATGGCCGGCCTGAAGGGCCACTTCCATTTCGCCGAGAAAAAGGGGTACGCCGGCACCGCGGTGTACACCAAGCATGCGCCCAGCCAGGTCGTGGTGGGCTGGGGCGACGCCGAATTCGACGCCGAAGGCCGCTACCTGGAGCTGCGCTTCGACACGCCCAAGCGCAAGTTCTCGGTCATCAGCTGCTATTTTCCGAGCGGCAGCTCGGGCGAGGAACGCCAGGAGGCCAAGTTCCGCTTCCTCAAGGGCTTCTTTCCGCACCTGGTGGCGCTGAAGAAGGAGCGCGAGTTCGTGCTGTGCGGCGACATCAACATCGCGCACCAGCAGATCGACCTGAAGAACTGGCGCGGCAACCAGAAGAACAGCGGCTTCCTGCCCGAGGAACGCGCCTGGATGACCAAGCTGCTGGACGCCGGTACCGACGGCGCGGGCCTGGTCGACGTGTACCGCAAGCTCAAGCCCGACACCACCGACGAGGCCTACACCTGGTGGAGCAACCGCGGCCAGGCCTACGCGAACAACGTGGGGTGGCGGCTGGACTACCACCTGGCCACGCCGGCCACGGGCGCGCTGGCGCGCACCGAGGCCATCTACAAGACCGTCAAGTTCAGCGACCACGCGCCGATCACGGTGGAGTACGACTTCACGCTGTAAGCAGGCCAGCAACCGCGTCGCCGATGCCGATCGCCCCGACCCCGCCCGCCGGGCCAGCCGCCTACCTGCCGCGCGACGTGCTGAACGCGCCCGAGGTCAAGGCCGCCATCGCGCGCCGCAGCACCGAGCGCGGCGACGACGCCGACATGGCGGCGTGGCTGCGCAACCATTTCTTTCGCTGGGCCATCGGCAGCTTCGAGCACGTGCTGCCGGTGCACTCCGCGGCCGACTACCTGGCCGCGACCGGCGCGGGCGCCGGCAAGCCCGTGCCCGAGTGGCTGGCAAAGCTGCTGCAGCCGCGCGCCGACGCCGGGCCCCGCGCCTGCTGGTACCTGGACCCGGAGCACCTGCTGCTGATCGAGCGCGAGCGCGTGCTGGTCGAGTTCCTGCGTTCGCGGCGCGGCACGCGGCTCGAACAGAAGCTGCAGCGCATCAACTGCTTCATGGCGCTCGCGATGTGGGAGCAGGAGCACCAGCGCATGCAGGCCAGGCGCAGCAAGGGCTGGGTACCCAGCAGCGGGCTGGCGCTGCGCGAGGTGCTGCGCACGCCCAACGGCGTGCTCTTCGAGTTCGACGGCCGGCATGCGGCGCTGCGCGAGGAAATGGCCTACGAGTCGTACCACATGCAGCATTGCCTGGGCCAGTTCGCCAGCCTCAAGAAGCTCAGCGGCGGCTACGGCGAGCAGTACGCCCAGGCGGCGCAGGAAGGCCGCTTGCGCCTCTTCACGCTGCGCAGCGCGGGCAACCTGCCCCACGTGACCATCAGCCTCACGGTGCATGCCGACGGCCTGCGCGTGGACCAGATCAAGGGCAAGCAGAACCGCCACCCGATCCGCAAGTACGCCGACGACGTGCTGCGCTTCCTGCGCGCGGTGCCGCCGCGCGGCGAGCGCCATGCGGACTGCGAGGGCATGGGCCTGGTGTTCGAGCCCGACACCCCCGGCGCGGCGCAGGGCCAGTGGAAGTTCGTGACCGACGTGGCCGACGCCAACCACCTGCTCAGCGTGATGAGCGCCAACTTTCACCTGATCGAGCACTTCGAGCAGCCGCCGCCCGCGCTGCAGTGGCTGCTGCTGCGCATCGCGCCGCGCGAGCTGGGGCGGCTGCGGCAGGTCGATCCGGCGGTGGCCGCCGCCGCGCGGCTCATGCGGCCGGGCCAGGCCGCGTCGGCCGGTGCAACCCATGGCATCGAGGGCATTGCACTCGACTTCGCCCCGGAGGCCGGCGCATGCTGACGGCGCTGCTGTGGCTCGCGGGCCTGGTGGTGCTGTTCTTCGTGTACCGCGCCGTGGTCATCCTGCGCGACGTGATGCGCGACGGCGACGACGGCTCGCAGGCCGCGGACACGGCCACGCCGGCCAACGAAGACCCGGCCCTGCGCGCCGCCCGCGCCAGGGCCGAGAACGCGCCGCCCAACCGTCGCCGGTGGGCGATCGCGCTGGGCGACATCCTGCTGATCCGCAACGGACTGCCGTGCAACGGCGACACCCTCGCGCTCGCGTTGCCCGCGGACCAGCGCGAACGCCTGGCGCGCCAGGTGCTGCGCGAGATGAACCTCGCGCCCGACTTGCCGCACGCGGACATCGCGGTCCGCATGCATGCCGCGCTCACCGGCTGGGTCGGCGGCCTGGGGCGTTCGCACGACGGCTTCTACGAACAACTCGCGGCGCAGGGCCGCGTGCGCGACGCGCTGGCCTTCGACTGCGCGCGCACCGCCTTCCTCGTGCGCTGCATCGCGCTGCTCGGCTGGGTCACGGAAGCGCAGGCGTGGATGGTGCTGTTCCTCAACGCGCAGCGCGCGCAAGACAGCTTCGAGAGCTGGGAAGACTTCGGCATGGCCTACGCGCGGGCCCGCGAGCACTGGCTGCGCATCAGCAGCCAGGACGGCCCCGCCTCGACGCGCGCCGCCATGGAAGTGCGCGAGCACCTGCGCAACGCCGACGGCAGCTGGCTCGCGCTGTCCTGGAAGCGCTACCGCATCTTCGACCCGCAACCGCTGACGGCCTGACACCGGCCCGGCGCCTTCACCTCTCCGTCTCCTTGTTCTTCTCTTTCGCACCATGACCACGCTCCCACCCGCTCCTTCGCCATGGAAAGTCTGCGACGTCGATGCGTTGCTGCGCGCCGGGGACCACGCCACGCTCGACCGCCTGTTCGACGAGGCACTGGCCGCGAGCTTCCACGACCGCGCCGCCGAAGAGCGCTACTACGGCGCCCTGCCCGCCGACATGCTGCGTTGCGCCGAGGCCGGCGCCGAGGGTCTCGCGCTGCTGCGCGCCTGGCAGGCCGCCAGCCCGCGCTCCGCGCATGCATGGCTGTGTGAGGCGCACTACTGGTTCCACTGGGCCTACGAGTACCGCGGCGCCGGCTGGTCGAGCACCGTGACCGAGCTGGGCTGGACCTGCGCCCACGCCTGCGGCGCGCACACGGCCGCCTGCGCCCTCCAGGCGCTGGAGCGCGAGCCCACGCTGTGGAGCGCACCCGCGCTGCTGATGCAGAGCGTGGCCGCCTTCGAGGAGCCCGAATGGCTGTCGGAACTGGTGCGCAGCGGGCGCGGCCCGACCGACGCGCCGCGGCACGACCCTGCGCTCGAAGGCATGCCCCCCGAGACGCGCGACGAGCTGCTGGCCATGTTCGCGCGCTCCGGCCTGCGCGCCGACGACCGCGTGGCCTGCCCGCCCGACGCGCCGGCCGCCCTGCCCCCGCCGATGGAGGGCAAGAAGATGCTCAGCGGCAAGCAGTACTGGATGCACGCCGCCATGCACATCCATCCGCGGCAGTTCTTCTTTTTGCGCAACTGCATCTGGTTCATGCAGCCGCGCTGGGGCGGCAGCCACGACCGCGTGCGCGCGTTCATCGCGTCGCCGGCCTGCGCGCACCTGGACGACATCGAGAAAGACCGCCTGCGCCACGAGATCTGGCGCGACGACTACCTCGAGAACGAAGTCGACGGCGACGACGACGCCGAAGACGTGCGCCGGTGGATCGCCGCCACCCGCCAGCGCGCGAGCGAAGCGCTGTTTCCGTCGCACCGCTGGGAGGCGCTGTACTGGATCGCCAACTCGCACTACCGGCGCGAGGAAAGGCCGCAGGCGCTCGCTGCCCTCAAGGAGGGCGAGAGCCACTGGCACCTGAACGACAACCAGGCGATGGCGCTCGCGGTGCTGCTGGCCTGCCAGATCGAACCGCACGACCTGTCGTGGCTGGGCCAGGCCGTGGTGCGCAGCGCCAACGCCGGCGACTGCACGGCCGCGATGATCCTGCACGGCTACTTCAGCCTGCACGGCCTGCTGGGCTTCGTGCCCGATGAGCGCGCCGGCAACGCCTGGCTCGACGCGGCACGCGCGCACGCGCCGGGCTCGCTGGCATGGAACAAGGTGGCGTCGGCCCTGCGCTGGGGCGGGCGCGAAGCCGACGCCTTCGCGCTGGCGACCATGGGCTTCGAAGCTGGCGGCGACTCGTGCGAGTACCTGCTCGGCCTGTTCCATGAAGACGGCGTGCATGTCCCGGCCGACCTGAAGCAGGCCATTCCCTACTACCGCAAGACCGCCGAAGCCGGCGGCAACATGGGCGCCTACATGCTGGGCTACGCCTGCTATCACACCGGCAAGGCCGCCAAGGACGACGCCGAGCGCGCACGCCTGCTGCGCGATGCCGTCGAGGCTGCGCGCATGGCCCACGAAATGGGCCACACCGAGGGCCTGGAGAGCATGCTGATGTTCATCGGCGACCTGGAGGACATTCCCACGCGCCACGACTACATCGAGCTGGCGCGCGAGCATGCGAACCAGGGCAATGCCCTGGCCATGGCGGCGATGTCGGCGCTGCTGGCCGACAGCCAGGACAAGAAGCTCTACGACTACCGCGAAAGCGTGCGCTGGATCATGGGCGCGCAGGCCGCCGGCCCCGACCTCGACTTCGTGCAGAACGTGACGAAGAACAGCCACCAGGACGGCTTTGTCGCGAACGCGCTCTACAAGCTCACGCGCCGGCAGATCAAGGCGCACGAGATTCCGGGCGCCGACAACGCGATGGTCTGAGCGCTCAGCGCGGGTTCTTGCCCGCGTGCCGCGCCAGGTGCACCTGGTGCAGCGTGATCTTGCGCACCTCGGCCTGGCTGGTCTCGATGTGCGCGCGCAGCAGCATCGCGGCCTGGTCGCCCCGGTTCGCGCGCACGGCTTTCAGGATCTTCGCGTGCTCGTCGTAGGTGGCGTCGATGCGCGGCTGCTTGGTGAAGTCGAGCCGGCGGATGATGCGGATGCGGTCGGTCACGTCGCCGTGCACGCGCGCCATCTCGGCGTTGCCGGCCGCGGCCACCAGCGCGCAATGAAAGGCTTCGTCCCACTGCGCCACCTGTGCCATGTCGGCGCTGCGCTGCGCCGCAGGCACGAGCCAGATGCCGGCCAGCGTGTCGAGCAGGCCGCGGTCGATGTGGCGGTCGGTTTCGCACAGGCGGTGCACGGCCGTGGTCTCCAGCACCATGCGCAGGTCGTAGAGCTGCTCGAACTGGTCGAAGTCGAACGGCAGCACGCGCCAGCCGCTGCGAAACAGCACCTCGACAAAGCCTTCCTGCTGCAGCCGGAACAGCGCCTGCCGGATCGGCGTGCGCGACACGCCCAGGCGCTCGCTGATCTCGTTCTCGGTGAAGCGGTCGCCCGGCACGAGGATGAAGTCGGCCACGTCGCGCTTGAGCTGCGCGTAGACCTCGTCGGCCCGCGTGCGGAAAACGGTGGGGTCGGCGGCGGGGGCGGGGCTGGGTCGAACGGTAGGCACGGAGGGAATGTTAGTCGCAGGCGGGGGCGTCACGCAGGGCGGCGCAGCGCCGCGAGCAGCGCCGCGCCCGGCGCGGTCCAGCCGACGATGGCGCCCTGCGCGCGCACCATGTCGAGCGTGGCCGCCTTGAACGCGGGAAAGTAGCTTTCGGTGCAGTCCTCGAGCAGCAGGCAGTCGTAGCCCCGGTCGTTGGCTTCGCGCATGCTGGTCTGCACGCACACCTCGGTGGTCACGCCGCCGAACAGCAGGTGGGTGATGCCGCGCCGCTGCAGCAGTTCGTGCAGCGCGGTGGCGTAGAACGCCCCCTTGCCGGGCTTGTCGATGACGATCTCGCCCTCGGCCGGCGCGAGCACATCGATGATCTGGTTGCCGGGTTCGCCCGCGACGAGAACGCGCCCCATCGGGCCTTCGTCGCCGATGCGCAGCGTGGGGTTGCCCCGGTTGCGCTTGGCGGGCGGGCAGTCGGACAGGTCCGTGCAGTGGGCTTCGCGCGTGTGGACCACGAGGCCGCCGGCTTGCCGCCATGCGTCGAGCACGGCCTTGGCGGCCGGCACGATCGCCTGCAGCAGCGACACGTCGTTGCCCAGCGTTTCGCCGAAGCCGCCGGGCTCCATGAAGTCGCGCTGCATGTCGATGAGGACCAGCGCCGTCTTCGCGACCTCGAAGTCGTAGGGGAAAGGGTTCGCTTGTTCTAGCCGCATGCTGTTGCTCGCTGGTGTGGAATCAAAGCTCGCGCCTTCATGCCGCAGCCTGCAGCGGCTCGTGATGACCGCCGCCCATGTGCGCGCCGATCACGTGCCTTTCGGCCTCCGCCGCCGAGGTCTCGAACACGATGCGCCCTTCGCTCATCACGACGATGCGGTCCGAGAGCTCGAGCAATTCGTCGAGGTCCTCGCTGATCAGCAGCACCGCCCCGCCCTTCTCGCGCACCTGCACGATGCGTGAATGGATTTCGGCGACGGCCGCGAAGTCGAGCCCGAACACGGGGTTGGCCGCGATCAGCACATTGATGTCGCCGGCCAGCTCGCGCGCCAGCACCGCGCGCTGCACGTTGCCGCCCGACAGGCTGCGTATCGGCGCGCCTTCGCCCTGCGTCTTGACGCCGTATTCCGCGATCCACTCGCGCGCGCGGCTGCGCCAGTACGGAAAGTTGAGCACCCCGCCACGCGACAGCGGCGCGCGGTCGAAATCGCGCAGCGCCATGTTCTCCGCCACGCTCAAGTCGCCGACGCAGGCGTTGCGCAGCGGCTCTTCGGGCAGACTGCGCACTTTCAGTTCGCGGTTCTCGGCACGGCGCGCGGCGTAGGGTTGGCCCATGACGGTGACGGTGCCCGCGAGCCTCGGACGCTGTCCCACCAGTGCCTCGACCAACTCGCGCTGGCCGTTGCCCGACACCCCCGCCACGCCCAGGATTTCCCCTGCGCGCACGGACAGGCCCAGGTCGTGCAGCGCCAGCGTGCCCCGGTCGCCCTGCGCCTTCAGCCCGTCGACCTTCAACGCGATCGCCGCACCCGAAGCCACCGGCTTTCTTGTCACCGGCATCGCCGACGCGGGTGATGAGGGCGACTCCGCCCCCTCTCCGCCCATCATGGCCTGCGCCAGTTGCGCCGGGCTGGTCTCCGGCACGCGGCAGTGATGCACCGCCTTGCCCCTTCGCAGCACCGTCACGCTGTCGGCATACGCCATCACTTCGCGAAACTTGTGCGTGATGATGAGCACGGTGCACAGCCCGCTGCGCGCGAACTCGCGCACATGGCCCAGCACTTCGTCGGCTTCCTGCGGCGTGAGCACCGAGGTCGGCTCGTCGAGGATCAGCAGGCGCGGTTTCAGGTAGAGCTGCTTGAGCAGTTCGAGCTTCTGCTTCTCGCCCGCCGCCAATTCAGAGGGACGCACATCGAGGTCGAGGCTGAACGGTGTGGTGGCCAAAAAGTCTTTCAACTCGGCGCGCTTCGTCTTCCAGTCGATCAACGCAGGCGTCTTGCCGCCGGCAAGCAACAGGTTCTCCGCCACCGTCATCCCCGGCGCGAGCGTGAAGTGCTGGTAGACCATGCCGATGCCGAGTGCCCGCGCGACGATGGGGTTCGCAATGTCCTGCTCTCGCCCGTCGATGAGGATGCTGCCTTCTTCCGCGCGCTGGAACCCCGCCACGCATTTCACCAGCGTGCTCTTGCCTGCCCCGTTCTCGCCGAGCAGCGCATGCACCGTGCCGGGTTCGACGCGCATGGTCACGCGGTCCATTGCGGTGAAGGCGCCGAAGCGCTTGGTGAGCTCGTACGTGTCGAGTGCGAGCGCGCCGGTGCCGGCAGGGAGCCCGCCGATGGCGTGGGGTGATGTGGCGCTCATTCTTTTGCTTTGTCGGTAGGAGCGTTGGGTGTGCTTGTTCGGGGGGTGTGCACAGGACACCGGGTGTCTCCCTCCGCGAATGTCCCCCGGGCTTCGCCCTCCTCCTTTATTTCGCTGCGGGAGACACCCGATGCCCTATGCACTTGGGCACGCGGTCGATTTGCAGCCGATGAACCAGTGCGCTGATAACGCTCACGCTGATGGTGTGCTCTGCGCAGCGAAATAAAGGAGGAGGGCGAAGGCCGGGGGACATTCGCGGAGCAGAGCACGCCGTCGGCGGGAGCGCGCCCCGAACAGCGGCGCGTCATTTCAGCGCCGCCAGCAAAGCCTGCGAAGTCGTGTGCGCCCCGAACACACCACCCTGCATCGTGATCATCTTCAACGCAGCCAGATGATTGCCGTAGTCCGTGGCAGCCGTGCAGTCCGACAGCAGCAGGCACTCGAACCCCCGGTCGTTCGCGTCGCGCATCGTCGTGTGCACGCACACGTCGGTGGTGATGCCCGCGAGGATCAGGTTCTCGATGCCCCGCGTGCGCAGGATCAGCTCCAGGTCCGTCGCATAGAACGAGCCCTTGCCCGGCTTGTCGATCACCACCTCGCCCGGCAGAGGCGCCAGTTCGGGAATGATGTCCCACCCCGGCTCTCCGCGAACCAGGATGCGCCCGCACGGCCCGTCGTCGCCGATGCCCACGCCGTTCGCGCCGATCTGCCGCGAACGCCACCGCTTGTTGGCAGGCAAGTCGCCAAGGTCCGGCCGGTGGCCCTCGCGCGTGTGGATGATGTGAAAGCCCAACGGCCGCAGCGCCGCCAGCGTGCGCGCGATCGGCTGGATCGGCGCCTGCACCAGCGACAGGTCGTAGCCCATCACGTCCACATACCCGCCCTTGCCGCAGAAATCCGTCTGCATGTCGATCACGATCAACGCCGTGTTGTCGGGGCGCAGCGCGCCGTTGTAGGGCCAGGCGTAGGGCGCGGCTTCCACGTGGCGTTCGGTGGTGTAGTCAACGAGGGTGGTGGTGGTAGTCATGGTCGGGTTCATCCGGCGTAGCTGCGTTCAGGCGCGGCAAAGCCGCAGGGCGTGCCGTCGGTCACCTTCACGTCGGCGCTCCACGGCAGCTTGTAGGTGCCGGCGGCCATGTCGTGCATGTAGGTGTAGGGGCAGTCCTGCGCGCCGCCCTTCACCGCGACGTAGCCGCGGTGGTAGAGCTGGTAGATGTTGTTCTCGACACCCCAGCCCGTGCGCGCTTCGCGCACGAGGTCGGGGCGCAACTCGGCGGTGATGATCTCGTCGACGCGGCCGCCGCCCTCGACCAGCACCGTGCCGTCGAAGTTGCAGAACATGCCCTCGCCCATCGAGTCGAAGCTGCCGTCGCTGCCGCACAGGCACACGCTCGCGGTGTAGGCCAGATTGCAGAAGGCGTTGGCCTGGTTGGTGACCTTCCAGGCGTGGCGAATGGGCGCGGTGTAGCCGGCCGTGCGCAGGATGATGTCGGCGCCCTTGTACGCGGCCTCGCGCGCCATCTCGGGAAACATGCCGTCGTGGCAGATGATGAGCGACAGCCTGCTGCCGTTGGGCCCGTCGCACACCGGCACGCCGAGGTTGCCGGGCTCCCACGGCTCGACCGGCACCCACGGGTGCAGCTTGCGGTAGTAGAGCTTGACGGCGCCCTGGTCGTCGATGATCAGCCCGCTGTTGTACGGGTTGCCGCCGGGGTTGGCTTCCATGATGGAGAAGCAGCCCCAGATGCGGTGTTCGACGCAGGCCTGCTTGAAGGCGGCCACCTCGGGCCCGTCGAGCGTGCACATGATCTCGGGGTTGGTGTCCATCGAGAGGCCGTGCAGCGCGTACTCCGGAAACACCACGAGGTCCATCGTGCCCTGGTTGCGGCGGGCCTTGCCCACCATGTCGCAGATGCGCTTCGTCTGCGCCGCGAGGTCGGCCGGCGTCTTGACGTTCGGCAACTGCAGTTGCACCAGCCCGACGACGACGCCGTGCGCCGATTTGTTGAGGCCTCCGAGACCGCTCATGAAGTTCAGCTCCTTGTCGATGAAAGTTCGCCGGGGCTGCCGACGGCCGCGCTGCCCGGCTTGCAGGTGAACACCAGGATCACCAGCGTGAGCACGTAGGGCACGGTGTTGAACAGGTGGTAGCCCCAGCCGATGCCGATGGACTGCAGCGCCGGGCCGATTGCGCCCGCGCCGCCGAACAGCAGCGCCGCGCCCACGCAGCGCAGCGGACTCCAGCGCGCGAAGATCACGAGCGCGACGGCGATCAGGCCCTGCCCGCTGGAGATGCCTTCGTTCCAGCTGCCCGGATAGAACAGCGTGAGCGACGCACCGCCGAGCCCCGCGATGAAACCGCCCGCCGTGGTCGCCGCGATGCGCAGGCCCGACACCGAATAGCCGAGCGCGCGCGTCGCCTGCGCCGAGTCGCCTGCCATGCGCACCAGCAGGCCGGCGCGCGTGCGTGCAAAGCCCCACCACAGCAGCACGGCCAGCGCCACGCCGACGGGCACCAGCGCGTTGAGCTGCAGCGCGGAGCGCACCACGGTGTTGTCGCTCCAGAAGCCCAACGGAATGGCCGGGATCTGCGGCGCCTGCGGCTGGATCAGCGGCTTGCCCAGGTAGAAGGCGAGCCCGGTGCCCAGCAGCATCAGCGCGATGCCGGTCGCCACGTCGTTCACGCGGTCGAGCGAGCACAAGAGGCCGTGCAGCAGCGCGAGCGCCGCACCGGCCATTGCGCCGATCAGCACGCCCAGCCACGCCGAATCGGTGAGGTACGCGCCGCCGAAGGCCGCCATGGCCGACAGCACCAGCACGCCTTCGAGCCCGAGATTGATGCGGCCCGACTTCTCGGTGAGGCACTCGCCCAGGCTCACGAACAGGAACGGTGCGCCCACGCGCAGCGCGCCGCCGACGATGCCGGCGACCAGCGCGATCCATTGGTCGGCGCTCATGCGAGGTAGCTCCTGTCGTAGCTTTTGGCTTCGGGCAGCATGCGGTCGCCGAACTTCTTCCAGTCGACCATGCGCAGGCCTTCGCTCGCAAGGATCAGCACGAAGGCGATGCCCTGCAGCACCAGCATCGACGCATCGGGCAAGCCCAGTCGCCGCTGCAGCAGGCTGCCCGCCGCGCCGAAGCCGCCGAACAGGATCGCCACCGGCACGATGGCCACCGGGTTGTGCCGCGCGATGAATGAAACGAGGATGCCCGCGTAGCCATAGCCCGCGATCAGCGAGGCGTTGGCGTTGGTGTGCACCGCCGCCACCTCGACCGCGCCCGCGAGCCCCGCGCAAGCGCCGCCGAGTCCGCAGGCAGAGAGGATGAGCCGCGTGGCCGGCAAGCCCACGAGCTGCGCGGTGCGCGGATTGCCGCCCACCACGCGCACCGAAAAGCCCGAGGCCGTGGCGCGCAGCCACCAGCCGAGGCCCAGGCACGCGACAACGCCGATCACCAGGCCCCAGTGCACGTCGGACCCGCCGATGCCGCCGATCAGCAGCCCGTCGTTCAGCGTGTAGGTCGACGGCTTGTTCAGGCTCGCGGGGTCGCGCAGCGGCCCTTCGACCAGGTGCTTGAAGATGCCGATGGCGATGTAGGCCAGCAGCAGGCTGCTGATGGTTTCGTTGATGCCGCGGTACTGCCGCAGCCAGCCCGCGAGCATGATCCACAGCGCGCCCGCCACGCGCCCGCGATGCAGACGAACACCGTGCCGACGATGTTCGCCGGCAGCGGCACCGCATGCGCGAGCGCGGCGCAGGCCAGGCCGCCGAGCACCAGCGCGCCCTCGCCGCCGATGACGATCAGCCCGGCGCGCGCCGGCAGCGCCACGCACAACGCGGTGAGCATCAGCGGCGCGGCGCGCTGCAGCGTGTTCTGCCACGAGAACCAGTCGCCGAACGCGCCCTTGAACAGCGTGGCCCAGACCTCCACCGGGTCGACGCCCGCGAAGGCCACCAGCAGGCCGAACAGCAGCAGCGCCGCCGCGATGGCGAAGACCGGCAGGGCAAATTCCTTGAGGAGCGCGTGACGCATGACGGCAGCGGTGCGTGCGTGTGCGGTCAGACCGAGCCGACGACGCCTTCGACCAGGTAGTTCATCTTCTCGAGCTCCAGGTCGGTCTGCTTGAGCACCTTGCCCGCCGGCACCACGACCGCGCCCTTGTTGTCCTTGATGCCGTCCTTGAAGATGTCGAAGGTGCCCGCGATCATTCTGGCCTTGATGTCGTCGGCCTGCTTCTTCGCGGCGTCCGGCACCATGGGGCCGTAGGCGGACATCTTCACGTAGCCTTCCTTCAGGCCGCCGCGCAGGAAGTTGGGATGCGGCTTGCCGGTTTGCGCCGCGTCGATGGCGGCCTTGTACGCGGTGAGCCAGTTCCACTCGGCGCCCGTGAGGTACGCGTTGGGCGCCAGCTTGGCCTGGCTCGCGTGGTAGCCGCACACCATCTTGCCGCGCTTGGCCGCCGTCTCGACCACCACCTTGGGGCCATCGACGTGCATGGTGAACACGTCGCAGCCCTGGTCGGCCAGACTGTTGGTGGCTTCGGCTTCCTTGACGGCCATCGACCAGTCGCCCGTGAAGATCACGCTGCACGTGATGTTCGGCTTGACCGAGCGCGCGCCCAACGTGAAGGCGTTGATGTTGCGCAGCACCTGCGGAATGGGCTTGGCCGCGACGAAGGCGATCTTGTTGCTCTTCGTCATGTGCGCGGCGATCACGCCGTTCAGGAACTGGCACTCGTCGATGTAGCCGAAGAAGCTGCCGACGTTCTTCGGGTGCTTGCCTTCGCTCCAGAGGCCGCCGCAGTGCGAGAAGCGCACGTCGGGGTACTTGGGCGCGACCGCGAGGATGTGCGGATCGAAGTAGCCGAAGGACGTGGGGAACAGCAGCTTGGCGCCGTCCTGCGAGATCATGCCGGCCATGGTCTTTTGCACGGCGGCGGTCTCGGGCACGTTCTCTTCCTCGACCACTTTCACGCCGGGCAGCTTCTTGATTTCGGCGGCGGCCATGGCGTGTGCCTGGTTGTAGCCGTAGTCGTCGCGCGCACCGACGTAGATCACGCCGACGGTCAGCGGCTTGGCTTGCGCGCTGGCCAGGGCGCTCCAGCCTCCGAGGCTGCCGGCGGCGCCGAGCGCGGCCAGGGATTTGAGGGAATCGCGGCGATTGAATGTGCGGGTCATGGCGTTCTCCGGTCTTGGATACAAGTTGGGGTGCAAAAAATATGCCCGCCGCTCAATCGAGCAGGCTGACGTGGGCGGCCACCACGCGCCAGCCTTCGGGCGTGCGCAGCCAGGTCTGGCTCTGGCGGCCGATCTGTCGGCTGCCGGAGGGGCTGCCCTCGCGGCGGAACTCGACGTTGGCGGTCGCGAAGTCGCGGCCGTAGGTGGTGATGACGGTGCGCAGCAGTTCGCGCGGCGGGCTCTGCTGCGGCAGCGACGCGCGGAAGGCGGCGATGTCGGCGTGGCCGTAGTGGTTCTCCGAGAAGCCGTAGCGCAACGTGTGCGGGCTGTTCCAGAAGAGCTCGTCGAGCACTTCGCGCTGGTTGCCGACCAGCGCGGCTTCGTAGCGTGCGAACACGGCCTGCACTTCGGCGAGCACGTCGGGGAGGTTGATGTCCAGGGGCATGGCGATCTCTTGGGCTCAGAGGCTCGCGACGTAGGCGCGCCAGCCGCCGTGGTGCGTCACGTCGAGCGCGCCGGCCAGCGCATGGCCTTCGCAGATGAAGCCGTGCACCCATGTGCCGTCGGCCAGTTCGACGCTGCCGAGGCCCAGCGGCGGCGGAATGAGCGCGAGGAAGCCGCCGACCTGCGACAGCGGCACGGCCCACACCTCGAGCGCGATGGCCGCACCGCCTTCGGGCACGCGCTGCAGGCCCGGCTTGGGCGGCACGGTGCCGGGCAGTGCATGGAGGCGGTAGGCGGGCGACGTGGCGGTGGCGCGCAGCAGCGTGGCGCCGCGCTCGGTGAGCTGGCCGTTGAGCGGCATGCCCGACAGGTGCGCGCCGACGACCGCGATGGGCAGCGTCTGCGCTGTCGGTGCGGCCAGCCCCGCAATGGCGCGCGGCGCGGGCAGCGGCACGCCGGTCGCGCCTGCGCAAGCCCCGTGGCATGGTGATAGCGCTGGCCCAGCTCGGCCAGCGCGAGGTCGCTGCCGCACGGGCCGATCAGCGTGATGCCGAAGGGCAGACCGTCGGCGCGCAGGCTGCTGGGCACCGAGAGCGCGGCGTAGTCGAGCAGGTTGACGAAGTTGGTGTACGCGCCGAGGTTGCGGTTGAGCGCCACGGGGTCGGCGCGCATCTGCTCGCGCGTGTAGTGCGTGGGCGCGGTGGGCACCAGCAGCACGTCGATGTCGCGCCACATGGGCTCGACCTGCTGAGCGAGTGCGCGCAGTTTTGTCTGCGCGTCGAACACGTCGGCGGCGCTGTAGTCGCGGCCCTTGGCGAGGATGCCGCGCACGGGCTCGATCACTTCGTCTTCATGCGCGTCGAAGAACGGGCGCACGGCGGCGTAGCGTTCGGCGACCAGCGCGCTCTCATAGAGCAGCGCGGCGGCTTCGGCCAGCGGTGCGTAGGCGATGGTGACGGGCGCACCGCCCATGGCGACGAGCCGCGCCTGCGCATCGGCGAAGGCCTGCTCGGCGGCGCCGTCGTCGAAGAACTCGAGCGTGTCGGGCACGCCGAAGCGGAACTGCGCGGGCAGCGGCTTGCGGCGCAATGCGAGGTCGCGCGCGTACGGGTCGCGCGCGTCGTGGCCGAGCGCGGCCAGGAGCACGTCGACCGCGAGCGCCACGGTGCGCGCGAAGATCGACACGCAGTCGGCGCTCTGCGCGGCGGGCACCACGCCGAAGGTGCTCAGCAGCCCGCGCGAGGGTTTGAGCCCGACGATGTTGTTGAGCCCCGCCGGCACGCGGCCCGAGCCGGCGGTGTCGGTGCCGAGCGCGAAGTCGACCTCGCCGGTGGCCACCACGTAGGCCGAGCCTGAACTGGAGCCGCCCGACACATGACGTGCATCGAAGGCGTTGGGCACCTCGCCATAGGGCGAGCGCGTGCCGTTCAGGCCGCAGGCGAACTGGTCGAGGTTGGTCTTGCCGGCCAGCGATGCACCGGCTTCGAGCAGGCGCTGCACCACGGCCGCATGCACCGAAGGCAGGCGCTCGAAGGCCGGGCAGCCGGCGGTGGTGAGCACGCCCGCCACGTCGATGTTGTCCTTGACCGCGAAGCGCAGGCCCGCGAGCGGCAGCGCGAAACCCAGGGCCTCTGCGGACTGCGCCTGGGCCACGGGCGTGGCGAACTTCGCGATCCAGGCGGCGGCGGGCGATCCGTTTTCTTCATGCACCATCTTCAGGCATCCCAACTTGTGTACAAGACGAGATGCAAGCGGCGTGCCAGCGGCGACGCGAGGTCGCGCGGATCAGATATGCGGTGGGGGGTTTACTCCCTCTCCCCTCGGGGAGAGGGTTGGGGTGAGGGCACTCGACCTTCGCGAGGGTTGCCGCTT